>ONOV01000023.1 GCA_900319505.1 uncultured Erysipelotrichaceae bacterium | reverse complement strand
TTTATTATGAGAAAGAATGATCTCGAAAAGAAAACGGTATATACACGTATACCGTTTTAATCTGCTCGATGATAATCACTCCTGCGGCGATGATAATGCCGGCCTTTATCTTCATACATCGACTGATCTGCGATCTTCAGCACTGCATCAATATCATCCAGCGGTCCCTGATGCACCGCATAGCCAAGCGAAATACTCATGCCCTGGCTGTGGCACATGTCTTTGATCTCATGAATCAGCTGGTGTGCACCCGTTTCGTCCATATTTTCCTGGATCACAAGGAACTCATCCCCGCCCATCCGGAATACATGTTCACGATCTGTACACTGCACCAGAATGTCCGCAATCCGGCAGATCAATGCATCACCTGCCAGATGACCTTCTGTATCATTCGTCTTTTTCAGGCCATTGACATCCCCCATAATCAATGTCACCAGGCCGGTGGATTTACGATCTGCCACATATGCATTCAGACCGGCCCGATTGCCGATCTTTGTCAGCGGATCCTGCTCACTGCGTGCTACCGCCGCGTCCATATTGTCACGGTTCTGTATCATCACTGCCACAAAGTCTGTCAGCATATACAGCACATAGCCAGCCCGGTATACAGCCTCTTCATTCACATTCAGAACCAGCGAAAACCCAAGTGAACGTCCCGATATGGAAAGATGTCCTGAGATCACATTCCGGATTTCTTCAAGCGGCAGCCACATGTCAGGATGTTTTCTGCAATAATCCGGATAGTCCGGAATTGTTATGATCTTATTATCCTTATACAGCCGATAGAGCGGTTCAAGCTTCTTCTGCAGCACACTCTGCAGCTCCTGCTTTACGCAGACATGGTTCTGTGTACACCATTCATACGTACAGCGTACCGTTCCATCATCCCGTTCTTCAAAGATCAGCAGCCGCTCTGACTCCAGATTCCGGCCAATCAGATTGATGGTCTTGGCAATGCCGATATCAGGATCCTTTTCTGCCATACCGGCTGTAATAGATTCATTTGCCCAGATCTCATCATTTAAAAGATCATTCAGCTTCCTGGCACCGGCAGAATCCTTTGCCGGCATGCCAAGCATCAGCCTTGCTTTCCGTCCCCACCAGGAAATCAGCACTTCTCTAGTATCATATGCTTCTCCAGTAGTCATGAACTTTTCTGCCCGGGTAATAAACCGATCCAGCGGCAGGGTGCTGTTAGGGCAGAACGGACATGGTGTTTCCCGCCCCTGCAGAACGACATAGCACTTCCGTCCTGCACATATGAAATCCTCCGGCAGATGCAGATCCCGTTTCAGGGCCTTATTGATCAGCAGCAGATCATGATTCTCTGTATCCACTAACATAATCCGCTGCGGCGATGTATCTAACAGCTCTTCCGAAAGCACCAGCCCCTGCCGCAGATTATGCAGTTTACGCATGGATGCAATCTCCATCTCACCGCCATCAGCCCTTTCCTCCAGCTTTCCCAGCAAAGCCGCAAATCCGGAAGCCTCCGAACCATATGCCGCACTGACATCCATACGGAAATGACAGGCAACTCCATCAATTTCATCCAGCCCCTGTATGCCGTTCTGTACCTGCTGCGCCGCGGTCAGAAGCGCTTCACCATCCGCCTGATGTCCAATTATAACAAACCGGCATCCCATCAGATGCCCCATCGTTGTCCCATCCGGCAGATGTGCCGCCCGAAGCATATCCGCACACGTACATATCAACCGATTCAGGAAATTCTTGCCATACACGCGGCTGATCCGCGCTGCATCGTGCAGAGAAAGATATACTGCTACATACTCTGCACCATTAGCGCGATATACCCCATCATACGAGCTTCCTGCAAGCAGCGTTCCATATATATTCAGAAGACCTTTCAGATCATCCTTCGTAAATGACGCTTCCTCCTCTTCTTCCCAGATATGGACATATCCCGCAATCCCGGCAATCTGATTGCCGTCATACCAGGGAAACATCGTCATCGGTATCCGCTGTGCAATTCCTGAAACCGCCAGCATCGGCGTATAATACATGGTCTCACCCCGATCCAGAACCCGTCTTTCTGCCTGCCGCAGCTCTTCTGCATCGACAAAATTACCAAGTTCCTCCGGCGTCAGCCCGATGACCTCATCACTTGTCTGGCGGCCTAAATAACCAAGCATCTTTTCATTGACAGCTGTAAATACACCATCCTGATCCATACAGAACATCGGCAGTTCGCTGCAATGTACAAAAGCACGCAGCACACTTGCCTGCCAGCGCTGAAGCATGTCTGATTCCTGCGGACCGGACAGCTGAGGTTCAAGAGATGAGATACACTCCTTCAGCAAGGCTTTCCGGTTCTGATTCTTTTCAAACACAGATCTTCTTTCATATATGAGAATACTGTCATGTTCATTCTCTTTTACCGGGAGTGCGACAAACAGTGTCCAGTAGAAACTGCCATCATCTCTTTTGATTCGAAACAGATCCTGGACGTAACCGTATTCCGCGTGCTTCGATGCTTCCAGCAGATGATCCGTATCGGTAAATGCAAGGAAACGTTCCTGATCCAGGGTATTCACAAATTTACGGCAAAACCTCACAAGAGACGGCCGGATTCCCTGGAAAACCGTTCCGAGTTTCATCTGTGCATGCACACATGCCGCTACCTCTATCTGATCCTTTTCCAGATCCAGATGATAAATTCCGTCAAACAGCAGTACTGCATTATGCATCACAGCATTCTGACGCTGCTCCAGCAGGGATATTTCATTCGAACTGATATTTGTCACATGTGCTGAGCCAACCCAGAACTCACGCACCCCCGCCACAAACGATGCCTGAACACGCAGAGCAGAACCATTCTCAATAAATGTCTCCGTTGCCTGGCTCTGATCAAATACACTTTCCATAAACCGCACAAAATGCCGGTACCGCGGCATCTTCTCAGCCGACATCACCAGGGTTGTATCCAGTGCCCGTTCTGCTCCGACAGACCGTACTGCTTTTGTCAGTGCTTCATTATATGCCAGCAGCCGCACCGTTCCATTCTCCATCAGAAACAGATATACATTATCCTCTGAGAGCATATCCACAAGACCTGCCTTATCATATACGGATGCTTCAAGACCGCTCTCCAGCTGCAGACCCTTCTGATTCAGCTGTGCATGAATCATATGTCCTGGCATCGGCTTACCGTAAAAATAGCCCTGAATTTTCTCACAGCCGATTTTCTTGAGAAAATCTATCTGTTCCCGGGTCTCAACCCCTTCCGCCAGCGTATGCATGCCAAGCCGCTTTGCCATCATTACAACACTGGTCACTATCTCTCTGCTTTCCGCATCAAAGTCACGAAAAAACCCATATCCAGCTTGATCAGATCAAACGGGTAACGGCTCAGCGACTTCAAGCTCGAATACCCCGAGCCAAAGTCATCCAGCCACACCTCATAGCCATCCGCGTGAAAATGATCAATCATGCGGGCCATTCGTTCCTGATTCTCCGCCAGCACAGTCTCTGTTATCTCCACATGGAAATAAGAATGCGGCATATGATACTTCTCAGTCATCTCATTGAGATACTTCAGCGGCTGGATCAGATCAAAATCCAACTGTGACAGATTCAGCGAAACAGGCACAGCTCTTCTTCCGCTTTCCAGCAAAGCATTCTGATACTGCACCACGTGCTCAATCATATACTGATCCAGCCTTCCGATCCGTCGTGCACTCTCCAGCACCGGCACAAACACGCCAGGTGAAATCATGCCTCTCTGCGGATCCTCCCAGCGCGCCAGCGCCTCGCATGAACATACCTTGCCCGAAAGCGTCCTGACAACCGGCTGATAATAGATCTTGATATAGCCCTCTTCCAGCGCCTGATCAATGTGGTCCAGAATATACCGCCGCATCTCCAGCTGCTCTTCCATCTGTTTTGAAAAAACTGCATAGGAATGCTCACCATCATTCTTCACACTATTGCAGGCAATCTGTGCCATATCAAAAGAATGCCGCAGCGTTTCCTCATCCGCGACCTGATCAAATACAACTACGCCAGCCTTCAGGGCATAGCTGCGCCGTCCAAGATACAGATTCACAGCCGCGCACACGCTGTCCAGCCTCTCTGAAATATCCTTCCGTGCCACAAGGCCCCAGAAATTTTCCGCATCTGTCCGCGTAAAGATTCCTTCCGGAAAGTTCCGGCGCAGTACTGTACCGATATAAGCAATACACCGGTTGCCTGCATTCATGCCATTTTCCTGATTGAAGCCTCGGAAATTCGCAACGTTGAAACAAACCGGACACATGGCGGTAAATGTTCCCTCAGACATCCGCTTCTGTGCTATTTCCAATGCCTGGTTCAGAAACACAGCAGTTCCCGGAAAACCTGTCAATATATCTTTCGCTTCACTGCTCAGCATTCTGCGGTTTTCCACTTCCAGTACATAACAGGCTTCGCCATCAGCCAGCACAGGCTCTATCCGTACATCCGCTGTACGCATATGCCGCTTTGCTGAGAAAAAAAAGAAATACGGAATACCTCCGTCTTATTTGAAAGCTGAATCGTATCACCTGTATACATACCGCTGAACCGGCCAGTCGTAAAAGAAAGGAACTCTTCTTCCGATGCACAGTCATACATCGAAACAAGTCCCCTGTTTGCAAATAATATTGTTCCCTGCGCATCCGCCTTCACAAGACAAATGCCGGCTTTCAGCAGATCATAACACCGATGAAGTTCTTTACGGTTGAAATGCAGCACTTCCATCAGCCGTCCCCCCAATAGAGCCGCAGTAACAAAGAATACAGCCGGCTCTTAATCAATCTCAATTATAAAAGCACCGCCGCTCCTGTCAATATTTATTCCGGCAGCAGAAAAGCCCCGGAAATTATGTCACATGTACATTCTACTTCGTTCATAATTTTGACACCTTAACTGATTTTCCTGACATGAGTATTACCCTTGAGCTATTGCAATGTGTCCCTTTGACAATACCGTACCGGGATTGATACAGTACTGTGTCTCCTGGCTGATAAGTGTAATGCTTTGTCCTGGTATTATTTCTTCCTGCCGAGCATTTCCTTCCGCGAAAGATTCTCTCGTTCTTGTCAGATCTTCTGCTCTCTCTGCGGCTGGTTCTGCCGCATGAAAGCTGACTGCCTGATTTTACTGCTCCATCACGAATATCTATATATTTCGCATCATGGAACTTTGACAGAATGCGGTTATTCCGCCGTTTCTTCTGATAGTGCAGTTCTTCAGCTCTGTGCCTGGGATGAAATACGCCTATGCAGCAGGCATCATTGGCATGTGTCTTTGGAAGATGAAGCTCTTATATGTTGCACCGACAAGATCTGTATTTTTCGGTTCAAGTCCCTAGAGCTTTCCGCCTGGCTTATGACTCTTTGCTGTATGGCAATGTTCGCACACCGCAGGCAGATTACTGATCCGGCTGGATCTGTATTTCTGCCAGAACCCAATATGATGCACATGCAGAATCACATGGTCTTTAACGGATTTTCCGCATATCCGGCATGTGCTGCCTCATAAACATTCAGAGTAAGGTTGCGTACGATCCTGAGTACATATGCGCCTAAGCGGATCGGCCGCTCAGAAGGAATCGTATTCCATGTTCTGAGCCATGTATCATTGACACATTCCTGTGCTTCCTCATATCACCTTATAAAAAAGGAAAAGAAGAGCTCTGGTCACAAGAAAAGCAGAATATTTCATCTGCGGACGAGTAAAGAGAAAACATATGAAAAACGGTACCCTTGTGATTCAGTATACCGTTTCTGCGATTACTTGCTGCGTACTTTTTCTTTGAGATTCTTGCTTGCCTTGAAGCCGGGAATACGACTGGGAGCGATCTGAATTTCTTCTCCTGTCTGCGGGTTGACACCCTTTCTGCTGGCTCTTGTCTTAACGGCAAACTTGCCGAAACCTGTGATTTCAACGTGTCCATCTTCGGCTAATGTATCACTCATCTCATCGAAAACCGCATCGATGATTTCAGCAGCTTCCTTCTTTGTCATGCTGAAGCGCTCAGATACCATTTCGGCAAGCGACTTCTTATTGGTTACTTTGGTCACATCCATGGTTATGAATTCCTCCGGACTTGACTAATCATACAACATGAAGTCAGCCGATTCAATGACAAATCGTGCATTATATCCGTTTTGATAAATCGCTTAATAAAGCTTTTATTGCATCCTCGTCAAGATTTTTCACACCGCTTGCATTGGGATGGCCGCCGCCGTGATACTTTTCTGCCAGATCATTGATCACAATGGTCTTACTGCGTAGGGAACCGTCATATAACGGCTCGCCATTATCATGCTGGGTGAACATGGCCCAGATGGCAAACTCTCTGACGTGCCCCAGTTCATCAATGAAATTACGGGCCTGCGGAGCACTCAGGCCATACTGCTGCAGAACATCCTGCTGCAGAACAATATAGGCAGGCTCTCCCTCTTTCCAGTGTACATTGTTATGGATATACCCGGCAAACTGATAATCCTTATAGGAGTGATCAAAAAGCTGTCTGTTGATGCCGGGAATATCAATGTCATAGTCGGCCAGATACGCTGCCATGCATAAGGTATGACAGGTGGTGTTGCTGGTACGGAAGCACAGTGTATCTGTCAGCAGTCCTTCATACAGATATATGACAGCTTCCTTTGGCAGCCGGCAGGTATCCGTATTGTCCTTGAAAAACTCGGTAAGGATTTCACATGTTGCGGCAGCTTTGGGATAGACATAGGAAAGATCACCGAAAGGCTCACGATCAGGATGATGATCAATCTTGATCACTTTGCGTGCCGTGATGAAACGGGCATCATCCACTCTTTCCTTGTTGGCTGTATCCAGCACGATAGCAAGACTCTCCTTAACCGTTTCATCCGATACAGTATCACTGGCTGGGAAAGGAGCCTGATCTGTTGTTTCCGCTCCCATCAAACAGATCTGCTTTTCCGGAAAATTTGTCTTCAGCCATACAGCCAGGGCATTCTGTGAGCCCAGGGCATCGCAGTCAGGATGCTCATGACGATAGATTGTGATGGTCTGAAAGGATCTGATGACATCCAGAAGACCATCAAACTTCAGATGCATGTTCATATGGCTCAGTCAAGCTTCAGCAGATCTGCCGTATCACGGGCAATCATGAGTTCTTCATCCGTCGGAATGACCCAGACCTGTACCGAAGAATCATCTCTGGAAATACGGCATTCTTTACCGACTGCCTGCATGTTCTTATCATAGTCAATATCAAGCTTCATGCCCTTTTCCAGTCTCTTGAGAATTCTCTCTCTTGTGTGCCAGTCATTTTCACCAAGGCCGGCTGTAAATACCAGGGCATCCACATGACCCAGCTGCATATAATAACCGCCGACCACATTGATGACGCGGTTGGCATACAGATTGACCGTCAGAACAGCTCTTTCATTACCTTCATTGACAGCTGTCTGAATGTCTCTGGCATCAGAAGAAAGGCCGGATACACCCAGCATGCCGGACTGTTTGTTCAGTACAGCTTCCATCTGATCCGGGGTCATGCCGAGCTTGTTCATCATGTAGAAGACAACCGTCGGGTCGATATCGCCGGAACGTGTCCCCATCATGATGCCGCCCAGAGGTGAGAAACCCATGGAAGTATTGACGACAAAGCCCTTTTCAATGGCGGTAATGGAAGCACCATTGCCAAGATGGCAGGTAATCATGTTCAGATCATGTACATCCTTACCCATCAATTCAGCCGCTCTTCTGTTGACATACTTGTGGGATGTGCCATGGGCGCCATATCTTCTGACACCATACTGTCTGTACCAGTTGTAAGGTACCGGGAACAGGAAAGATTCCGGCTTCATGGTCTGATGGAAAGCTGTATCAAATACAAAGACATGGCCCGCATCCGGCAGTGCTTCCTTCAGGGCCTTATAGCAGGTAATATGGGCCGGGTTATGCAACGGTGCAATCTCAGCCAGTTCCTGTACCTTATCCACTACATCATCATTGACGATGACGGATTTGCCGAAGTAGGAACCGCCCTGGACAATACGATGGCCGCAGCCTTTGATCTCAGCTTTTTCCTTGATGATTTCATGATCCAGCAGTGCCTTCAGCATGATTTCAACAGCTGTCTTATGATCCGGAATCGGTACATTCTGAGCATCTTTCATCCCATTCCACTTGATCGTGAATGCACCCATCTTCTGGCCGATCCGCTCTGCCTGGCCTTTGCACAGCACTGTTTCTGACGGCATATCAAACAGCTGAAATTTCAGTGATGATGAACCGGCATTGATTGAAATAATCTTACTCATCTTTGTCTCCTCCAAATTCAATGTTTTCCAATTGATCTATCATGCGCCCTATTTCATCATCCGTTCTGCTTCGGATCAATTCATAGACCGCATGTCTCTGGTCATACTTTGCGGCCAGATGAAGCCTGTTTTCATACGCTTCAAGTTCACTGCGGCAGTGCTTGAGCGCATCGGATACCGCTGCTCTGGATATACCTTCTTCTTCGGCAATCTCCTGCAGGGAATAATCATCCTGATAATAGGATGTAAAGAATTTCTGCTGCCGCTCGGTCATGAGTGATCCATAGAAATCATACAGACGATTGTACAGCTCACGCTTACTCGACACCCTTGAGTCCCTCCGAAATGGAATACAGATAGGAATCAAGATCAAACGGCCTGAGATCTTCCGGATGTTCACCGAGACCGATAAACAGTACCGGAACATGAAGCTTATGCTTGATCGCCAGGATAATACCGCCCTTGGCTGTACCATCCATCTTGGTCAGAACAATACCGGTCAGTTTTGTACTTTCGGCAAATACTTCTGCCTGGTTGAGACCGTTCTGTCCCGTTGTGGCATCCAGAACAAGCCAGGTATCATGCGGTGCACCTTCAATTTCCCGTGAAGAAACACGGTTCATCTTTTCAAGCTCCCGCATCAGGCCTTCTTTATTCTGCAGTCTGCCGGCAGTATCACAGATCAGCAGATCTGCTCCCTTTTCTCTGGCAAAGCGGCAGCCATCCACAATCGCAGCACTTGGATCGCCGTTCTCTCTGCCTTTGATCACCGGCACATTCAGTCTTTCACCCCATTCGGCCAGCTGTTCAATGGCACCGGCACGGAAAGTATCTGCTGCCACAAAAGCAACGCGCTTTCCTTCATTCTGGTACATATGGGCAAGCTTTGCCGCAGTGGTTGTCTTGCCTGAACCATTCACCCCTTCCAGAAGGATGACGGTCGGTCCGTTTTCATTATAAACAATCGGCTGATCCGGCACTTCATTGTATATGTTTTCCATGATTTCCAGAAGGAAGTTCATCGCCCAGTGGAAGGTAACATCCGGAAATTCATCACATTTCTTCTTCAATCTTTCACAGATCAGATCCGCCAGCTCAATGCCTACATCACTCTCCAAAAGGACAATCGTCAGCTGTTCCAGGAAATCATCATCCACACCATGGAAAGAATAGCTCATCTGATTGAGCGCATCTGAGAAAGTCTGCTTGGACTTTTCAAAGCCGTTGAGATAAACGGCTTTATCTTCTTTCTTCGTAAACCTTTCTTTCAGCTTTGAAAAGAAACTCATACATCCTCCTTCTCGGGTTCAGCCATATCCATGGCTTCCTTCAGATTGACTTTCAGCATCTGGGATACACCCTGATGCTGCATCGTAACACCATACAGCACATCACACTTCTCCATCGTGCCGACCCGGTGGGTTACAACCAGAAACTGGGTCCTGTCCGTATAGTGATGCAGGTACTGGGCAAAGCGTTCAACATTGCCCGGATCCAGCGCCGCCTCTACTTCATCCAGAATGACAAGTGGTACCGGCTTTACCTTCAGAATGGCAAACAGTACACATAGGGCAATCAGTGATTTCTCACCGCCGGAAAACAGCATATTGTTCTGTACGTTCTTGCCAGGCGGCTGAGCATTGATATCAATTCCTGTATTCAGCAGATCATCCGGATCCTGCAGAACAAGTTCTGCTCTTCCTCCGCCGTACAGATTGCGGAAGATCACATTAAATTCACGGTTGATGGCATCAAATGTCTCTTTGAACTGCCGTTTCATGACGGTATCCATTTCATCAATGGCAGCAAGGATCTTATCCCGGCTCATGGTAAGTTCTTCGATCTGACGCTTCATCGTTTCATAGCGCTCATTGACTTCCCTGTACTGTTCAGGCGCATCCATATTGACATTGCCGAGATGCTGGATTTCACTTCTGAGCTGGGCAACTTCACTTCTTGCTTTGTTCAGATCTTCAATCTCGGCATCTACCTGCCGGCTCTTGGCAAATTCATAAGTCAGTTCATATTCACTGGCAAGACGTCCTAAATCCGCTTCAAGCTTTGTCTCCAGCTTGCCCTGATCAATCTTGATGGCATTGGCGCTGGCTTCAGCCTGGGACAGCTCAGAGCGCAGCTGACGCAGCTGGGTTTCCTTGCGTTCCGCATCGCTGTTGAGCGAGCTTCTGCTTTCCCGATCGGTTCTGATTTCCGTCGTGACAGCATCACGTCTGGAATAGGCAGCGTTCAATTCCCGGATGAGCTTTTCTTCCTGTCCCGGCTCATCCTTTTCATCACCGGCTTCATCCGGATTCAGAAGTGCCAGTTCATTCTTCAGCTTTTCATACTTGGCTTTTTTGGCATCCACGACCGGTTCCAGAGCAGCGGCAGAAAGATTTTCACGGTTGTACAGATCCTTGTATTTCTGGGTTTCTTCATGGGCTTTTTCGTTATTTCTGCGGGCCAGTTCGACACGGGCCTGCTGGGCATCGTATTTACCGGCGATTTCCTCTGCTTCATGGCGCATGGTCATGATATTGGCATTATGACGGGCTTTGCCGCCGGTCATGGAACCGCCTTTATGAATGACTTCGCCGGTCAGAGTAACGATCTTGTACTGGCGGTTAGTCAGAGCTGACAGCTGGTTGCCGGCTTCCATGGAATCCACGACCAGCACATTGTTCAGCAGATTCTGCACAATCGGATCAAAGATCGGTTCATTGGTTACAAAATCGCTGGCCGTACCAAGATAGCCTTTGACATTTTCACAGATGATCAGTACATCTTTAGCCACCCAGCGCGGTCGGCATACCGTTAAAGGCAGAAAGGTTGCCCGGCCGGACTGATTTCTGGTCAGAAAGCGGATGGCATCACGGGCAGCCTGTTCATCTCTTGTCACGATGTTGTTCAATGCGCCGCCAAGGGCTGTGGAAACAGCTTCCTCATAACCCTTGTCAGCCTTGAGCACCTGGCCAATGACGCCCAGTATGCCGTTGAGCGAACTCTGATGGTCCATGATTGAACGGATGCCAGCCTGGTTGTTGAAAGGATTGCGCATGATCTGTTCAATGATCTGCTTTCTGTTTTCCAGTGAACGCAGGATGCCGGCTTCTTTCTGATACTGCATTTCTGTATCCGACATTTTCTGGGCTGCAGCATAGCTCTTTTCTTTCAGCAGTTCCATTTCCGTATGAAGTTTCTTCAGACGCTCATCACGATCCTTATATTCCACTAATGCTTCTTCACACAGACGCTTTGTCTCTCTGATCTTGACTTCATTACTGCCGGACTGAATCAGATATTTACTCTTTTCATTCAGCTCCGTGCGTCTGGATTCCAGATCATGAATCGTATTCATCAGCTGCATCAGTTCATCCTGCAGGGAATTGATACGCTTATCCAGTTCAGATGCCTGGGCACGGGTATCTTTGATCTTTGTCTCCCCTACCTGGATACTGGCACTGTACATGGCAGTCTTTGTTTCAATATCCAGCAGTGTCTTCTTTGCGGAATCAATATCCGCATTGATCTCATCAATTTCCTGAACCAGCACGGATATTTCAATCTGTTCCAGGCGTTCCTTCTTCTCCTTGTAGATTTCAGCCTTGCGGGCCTGGCGCTTCAAGGGAGATACCTGTTTTTCCAGTTCACTCAATACATCATTGCAGCGGTCAAGATTGCTGCGGGTCCGCTCCAGAGCGGACAGAGATTCCATTCTTCTCTTTTTATATTTGGCTACGCCTGCAGCTTCTTCAAAGATGCCTCTTCTTTCCAGCGGCTTGGCTTCCGCAAAGGAAACGATATTGCCCTGGGAGATAATGCTCAGAGAATCTTTGCCGAGCCCCGTATCCAGAAACAGATCAACTACATCTTTTAAACGTACGTTCTTATGGTTGATCAGATACTGGGCATCGCCGGAATCACGGAAAAGTTTCCGGGTCACTTCCACTTCTTCCTGATCTGCATTGAGGATATGATCATGATTGTCAAAGACAAGCGTAACTTCAGCCATGTTCAGCTTATGCCTGTCCGCACTGCCGGCAAAGATAACATCATTCATTTTCTCACCGCGCATGCTTTTGGCACTCTGTTCGCCTAGCACCCAGCGGATGGCATCAGATATATTGGACTTGCCGCAGCCATTCGGACCGACAATGCCAGTAATGGGATGCTCAAAGGCAATCACTGTCTTATCCGCAAATGACTTGAAGCCCTGCATTTCAATTCTTTTCAGAAACATGAAATAAAATACCTCGACAGACCATGAAATTATAACAAAAAACCCGCATTCAGTACAGAATGCGGGAATAGCTCAAATAGTCCTGTAAAGCTTATTTCTTCTCTTCCAGAAGCCTGGCAATCTTTTCCAGCTCCAGCAGTTCCGGACTCTTGGCAGGGGCAGCCGGCTCTTCCGGCTTCTTGTTTTTTTCTGCAAGCTCCTTGACGGTGTTGATGGACTTGACAATGCAGAAAAGAACCATGGCCATCAGAAGGAAGTTGATAACAGCGGATACAAATGCACCGATACCAAGATCCACTTTACCCATATGAACGACAACATTGCTGAAGTCAGTCTGGAAGATCAGACCGATCAGCGGATTGATGATGTTGTCAATCAGGGAAGTGACGATGTTCTGGAAGGCAGCACCTATGATGACACCAACAGCCATGTCCATGACATTGCCCTTGAGGGCAAATTCCTTAAACTCTTCGAGAAATTTCTTCATATGCTTCTTTTTCTATCTCCTTTACGTCCGTCTCATCTCTTTCGATGATGTATGAGCCATAGCAGTATGCATTGGCGGATACAGCAGGTTCAGAAGACCGGACTTCCGTGTATCCACTATTATACTTCACGGAAAAACTTTGTCCATGGATATCCCGGAAAGTTTTCAATGGTTCTTCTGTAAATCTGTCTTTGATATACATGAGTGTTCTCTTGCCATAAACAAGTCTGTACGTACATGGTGTAAAGCCGTATCTTGCTTCAAATGCTTCCAGACACTGTCTGATCTGCTCTTCCGAGCATTCACTTGAGAAGATCACCCCGTCAATTCCTTCGTGACTCAGCATGAAGGCCAGCGCATAGCTGTTGGCAATGTTCATGGTCATACCGGCAATACAGTGGTATCTGGAACCATACAGATCACCTATGGAAGACAGAATGGTATTGCGGCATTCTGTTTCTTCTTCGGTTTCATCTACTACATGCATCAGATTGAGCCCCTCTTCAAACACATGCGCTTCTTTGATGTGTGCTGTTTTCTTTTCACACTGCACCAGCAGTCTGTCCGGCCGCATCGGCTTTGGTTCCAGAACAAAGTGATATGCTGTTTTTTCTGGGTAGTGATTGAGATCTGCCCGTACTTCATCCAGCTGTTCAAAGGCCTGACGGCGAGCAGCATTTATGGCGCTGACCGGCATGAAGACATCCTCCGCCACACCATTGATCTCTGTCACTTCATATGCAGTATCACCCGTGCGACACAGCAGATCTTCAAGCTTTTCCTTTGTGAGCGGCGCTTTGCGGGCTGCTTCAAGCACTGTATCTGAGGCTGTAAGAATCGTATGACCGTCATGATCTTCAAGGGTGATTTTCAAAGGTTCATTGATCCGTGCTTCATAATGAATGATTACCGGTATGGTACGATGAGAATCAGCAATCTCTTTTTCTACAGCTTCCATCAGAGCCGTATCGCTTGTTTTCAGAAGCGGCTGACCGGGTCTGGGATGCGGTTTTGAGGTACAGTCCAGAACCACCGTATCACCAGCGGATGCACTGCTGACAAGCTTCCCCTTCTTTTCAATCCGTACCGCCGTCAGTCCTGTATCATTCGGTGTATTGAGGATACGCAGACCGTCATGCTGATGAAGTGAATCAGAAAGCTTAACAGTGACTTTGCCATTATGATACTGCAGTACTCTGCCAATCTGTACACCCTGGTGATTCGGACGGAAATGACTCATTCTGCTCTTCACATCATCATGGAAAAGATGTCCTCTTGAAAAGCCGCGGTTGAACATCAGCGCCAGATTCTTTGTTCTCTCTTTTGTGACATGATAGGTCTGATGACCATAATAGGCATCAATGGACTCCCGGAATGTCTTTACCACCAGATATACATAGGCAGGCCGTTTCATTCTGCCTTCGATCTTCAAGGAAGAAACACCGGCTTCAATGAGTGCCGGTATGTCTTCAATGACATTGAGGTCTTTAGGGGAAAGAAGATAATCGCCTTTTGCAAACGGCGTTCCATCATCCTTTGTATAGCGCAGCCTGCAGCATTGCGCACACATGCCCCGGTTAGCCGATCTGTTCTTGGTTTCAGCTGACATCAGACACTGGCCGGAATAGGAGATACAGATTGCCCCATAGGCAAAGACTTCAATATCAATGCCTGTCGCACAGGCTTTACGGATCAATTCAATCGGTGTCTCACGGGCCATGACCACTCTTGCGGCCCCTTCTTTCTGCATCTGTCTTACCCCGGCCAGGTTATGCAGATGCATCTGGGTGGAACAGTGAATGGGAAAGTCCGGATACATAAGATGTACGGCATGAAACAGGCCAGGATCCTGGATCAGAAGTGCATCCACATCATTCTGATACAGAAAATCCACCAGCTGGATGGCATTTTCGATTTCACTTTCATACAGCATCGTATTGATCGTGACATAGATCCGCACATCGCGGATATGGCACCAGCGTACTGCTTCCTTCAGTTCTTCTTTTGAAAAATTGCCGGCAAAAGCACGTGCTGAGAAATTCGTCATGCCAAGATATACGGCATCACATCCTGCTTCCACGGCAGCTTTCAGACTTTCCATATTGCCGGCCGGGGCCAGCAGTTCAATCTTCTTCATCCGTTTTCTCCTTGATTATTTCATAAGCTCTGCATAAATCATCCAGCTTCATTCTGGCATTGGCACTGCTGGTACTGGGCAGAGCTATATGTTCACAATGGCATCTGATATACCTGTCATACAGACGGCTGGAAGCGCTGCCGGTAGTAAATACAGTATGCACATCCGTTCCCTGAATCAGTGCTTCAATATCATTGACCTGATCCACTTCAATCGACGCATCACTGGACGCATGAATCCAGCAGGAATATATCACATCATATAAGGCAATATGACGGGCATGGCAGAACGCTTTCCGATCTGTAATATCCTCATGGAATATTCGTCCTAATACAGGCCAGAACCGATTGGATGGATTGGCATAGTAGAAATTTTCTTCACGGGAGCGGATGGAAGGAAAAGAGCCCAGGATCAGAACCCGGGACTTTTCATCAATCAATGGTTTCAGGGTATGTACCACATATGTCTTTTCCATCATTTCACCTCACAGGCAAACAGAAACAGATCAAATTCCTGCGCCGGGTCCAGCGTACCTGCCTTCATGCCCTGTTCAAGATCCGCCAGCTTCATCAGAATCTGCAGTATATCCTTTGAAGAACGTTTATACAGCCGCTGCAGATTCATGCGTACAGCAGATTCCTTCATGCGCAGCCTGGTGGCAATGGAACTCTGATCATACCCCTGATCCGACAGGCACAGCACATTATATGCACGCATCAGCTGGGAGGAAAGCAGGGGAATCATGGACTGAATCGTCTGCCCCTTTTCCAGCATGCTGTTTTTGGCAT
Organism: uncultured Erysipelotrichaceae bacterium; assembly: GCA_900319505.1. Taxonomy (GTDB): domain Bacteria; phylum Bacillota_I; class Bacilli_A; order Erysipelotrichales; family Erysipelotrichaceae; genus Bulleidia. The sequence goes on along the minus strand of ONOV01000023.1, from coordinate 3,208 downwards.
TCATCATGTCTCTGACACTGCCGGCACATACCGCATTGCCAAGCTTCCATATATCCAGATTGGCATCCTCCGGAATCAATTGCTGAATGGTATACAGGTCATAGCGGCTTTCACCATAAAGCTTCATCTTTTCAATGGCATGATGGAGCTGGAATTCATCTGTACCGATACGCAGATCAAACTCTGCTCTGGCCTGCGGATCCATACTGATTTTATTTTTCTTCAGCAGTTCCGTAATGTGTTTGGGAAACTCCCAGTATTTGATGGATTCACACGGGATGGTTCTGATATGGGCATCCGTCAGGGCTTTGCTTTCCTTGCGTCTTGTGTCCATTTCATAGCCGTCAAGATAAAAGATCAGTACCGTAGAAGGATTGGGATTTTTCATATAGGCAGTCAAAGCCTTGAGAAGATATTCCCGCTTACTGTCTTTTTCCTTACCCTTTTTTCCTGTGCTCTTAGCCTTGTCACTGGCTTTGAGAAACCAGGGATTGCGGGCAATGACTGCCTTTTTCTCTTCTTCCCCGAACAGGGACAGGATCGAGCATTCATTCAGCAGCACATCAATATTGAAAGAAGTGCCGGAACAGTCTATATCACTGATTCTGTCCCTGGCAATTCTTTCTTCCTGCAGCACCTTCTGCAGCGCTTCCTTTTCCCGGTACTGATTCGTACCATAAATTACATATTCACTCATTGCGTGTTAATTATACCAAGGCTTCCCGCTGCACTGATACAAAGATTCATATGCGGCAGCATCAGAATCGTAATATCCCCTTGCTTCTTTGTATCAAGATAAGGAATATGGCGTTTGAGCAGACGCTGGATGGTTTCAGGAGATGGATGATGGTAAATGCGATACGGCCCGGAAGAAATGATACCGAGACCCGGTCTGACCGTATCAAGGAATCTGTCACAGGATCCGGTCTTTGAACCATGATGGGAGAGCTTCAGTACATCACAGCGCAGATTGCCATATTTCTCTGCAATCTGCTTTTCTGCCACTTCATCTGCATCCCCCATGAACAGCATTCTCATGCCGTTGATCTTTGTATAAAGAACAAGAGAGGAGCGATTTTCATCTTCATCCGTGATCTCATTGAGATCATAGAAGTCATACATTCCATAGGTGATTTTCTTCTGATGAACCTGAATCAGCTGGCGCACATGGTATGCCTGATTCAGCCGGTCCATACTGCCGCTGTGATCATCATCACCATGGGTGATGGCCATGGTATCAAGCTTCCATGTTCCTTTGGCTTTGAGATATGCTGTGACAGTTCGATACTGTCCCGGCTTCCCAGTATCAATCAGCATTCCTTCATGAGACAGGGGCATTCTGATGAAAATACTGTCTCCCTGACCGACGTTGATGAAGGTAATTTCCCCAAAGGGATGAAAGAAGCCGCCAAGCTGAAACACAAACAGCAGAATCACAGCATAGTGAATCAGATGTTTCCTGCTGTGCAGACTGATCAGAATGGCAAGATAGAACAGTGTCCCGAGACCCATGATGGAACCTGGCAGAAAGAACCTGTCAAGCAAGGTAATACTTTCATTCATCATCCTTAATAGCTTCAGCGGATCATGCCGTCCTGTCACCACACAGCCAAGTGCCAGAAACCATCCTGCCCCAAGCAGCGGGCGCAGATACGAAAACAGCAGTGAGACTAACGGATTGAATCCCTGAAACAGATAGCTCTGCAATAGACATGACAGATAGAAACCCTTGAGCTTTCGATCTGTTTTTTCAAGGGCACACAGCCTGAAGCATGATGGCAGAAGAAACGCAGCAGAACATACGCTTTCCGGATACACCAGCATAACGATAATCATCCCGATGCCGACTCTGACATCCTGTCTCTGATCCATCTTTTTCAAAACAGCTGAAACAAGACTCTGAAACAGCAGTAAGGGAAAACCATATGCGATAAACAGAACACAAGTCAGAATAAACACAATACGGTTCCGCTTTCTTTCATTGCAGAAGCGGCCAAGCACTTCTCTTACCAGCATAATGATTCCGCTCAGAGAAAAGCCGCAGCGATAGAAGAAACTCTCTTCATCCGGATCATTGATGCCTAACAGCATTTTGAAGCAGAGACTCTTCAAAGAAGGATCATTCATTCGGATGATCCGATGATAGAGAATGGAACGGAATGTATGATGTTCCTTTATAACGGTAAGCGAGGCGGGACGAATCGCATAATAAATACCCCGTCTTTCATTCCAGTCGGAAAAATCCATACCGAAAAAATGGGCAGAACTTTCATTCTTTTCAAATCTGCCACTCAGGGCTATTTCACTGTCCGGCGCAGGCGGTTCATCATAGCGTACGATAAAGCGGCAGCCATTGCCTTCGGCAATAAAGGAAGAGGCGGAAACAGAAACAACCCGTGCCTGCTGTACTTTCGGATAGTCTGTCCGGGTATGAGGAATAAGAGAAAGGCTTAATAAGATGATGAAAAAGAATACGGTTCTGTCTCTGGTTCTGAGTATATAGAATGCAATGACAAGAACTGCACTGAAGAGGAGGGCCTTTCCTTTCCCCATCTGAAACAGAAGCAGCAGTACAGCCATCAGAAGAGAATGGTTGAGTAACTTTTTCAAAGCTGGATTCGATCCTTCAGCTTATCAAACTTGGCCTGACCAATGCCCTTGACCTGCATGAGATCTTCAACAGTCTGAAAATATCCATTCTCCTGACGATAGGCAACAATCCTCTCTGCTGTGGACGGTCCGATGCCGGGCAGTTCAGAGAGCTGCTCAGCGCTTGCCGCATTGATGGAAATCCGTACGATTTCTTCTTTCTGCGGAATGGTGAGTACATCATGGTCTTTCAGTACCGTATCCGGGTTGAGCGAGGAAAGATCTGCGTCATTTTCCAGCTGTACCTTTCGCAAGGCATCCTCCACCGTTGCATACATCGGCAGCTCCACCCTGCCCGGATTCTGTACCTGTCCTTTTACAGTTACAGTGATTGTACTCTTCTGCAGTTTCTGAAAATTCACGCCGTGAAAATCAATGCCGATGGCCAGCATAACCATGCAGAGAAATAACAGTATCTGTTTCATATCTTCCGCCTCCGCCTTATATTTATGCGGATCTTCCATCATCTCCACAAATAGAGTAGGCGATTGACCATAAAATCAACCGCCCCTCATCAAACCCGGTGTGCGCTACTAACGCGACGGGCTTTCCGACTCGA
>ONOV01000018.1 GCA_900319505.1 uncultured Erysipelotrichaceae bacterium | reverse complement strand
CACTCCGCCATATTCTGATTTTGACAGAAAAGCGGCAGTCTCACAGCTTCTTCGCCATGGCAATGCCGTCTCCTCTTTCCGGTTCATAGATCACATCAAACCGTTTATCCTGCATTAATGCTTCGCGGAACTTTCTGATCTTATGTACCATCTGAATGGTACTGCGATTATGCGACCTTGATTCATCATCCACAATGCCATGGAAAGCAAGGTTGTCAAAGATCATCCAGCCTCCTGTCAGCAGATTGGGATAATAATGTTCCAGATATCTTCGATACTGTGACTTGGCCGCGTCCACAAAGATCAGATCATATCTCTGTTCTGTTTCAAATGCAGCCGCATCACACAGATAACAATGAATGCGCTCTGAAAGACCTGCCGCTTTCACATTCTGCACGGCTTCCGCATATCTTTCCGGATCAGTTTCCAGCGTATCCACCCGCATATCCCAGCGTACAGATGCCATCCGGATCGCTGAATAGCCTACGGCTGTACCGCATTCCAGAATATCCCGTATTTCCGTATGTTCTTTCAGAAAGGACAGAAGATACTCCATTCCGTCATCTTTCATGATCGGAATGCGGTCCCTGCGGGCAGCATCATGAATTTCTTTCAGATCTTTCATATGTTGCCGGTATACACGTATTTCAGATATTTCCCTGCTGCTTTCTGCAGGGTGTATATGGTATCCGCCGGGGTTGCAGGAATGTCGTAAAGGTATCTTGGGAAGTAGCGGCAAAGATGATACACAATCTCATCTGACAGCGAAGCCAGGAACTGACTCTGTTCTTCAATGAAAGAAACACTGTCATTCTTTCCCGGTATGACAAGAGTTGTCACTTCCAGATGACACTTGTCATACACGTATGCAATCGCATTTCGGACCATGTCATAATCCCCATGCAGTTCATTGCGATAGAAGTCTCTGTCACCCTTGAGGTCGATATTCATGGCATCGGTATAAGGCATGAGTTTTGCCAGGATGTGCTGTTCCACCATACCATTGGATACAATGACAATCTTCTTTCCCTCCGGCTTAAGAAGCCTGGCGCAGTCCACAATATATTCCCAGCTGATCAGCGGTTCATTGTACGTGAAGGCAAGGCCGATGCTTTCCGGATGAGCAAGCACAAGCGCACTGAGCTGTTCCGGAGATACATAACGGTAGTCTGCGGCTGTTTCACTGCGCATGGAAATACTGTAATTCTGACAGAACGGACAGGCCAGGCTGCAGCCATAGGAACCAACCGAAAGAATCTTTGAACCGGGATAAAACCGTACCAGCGGCTTCTTTTCAATCGGATCCATGGCAATGGCCGTCAGTCTGCCATAGTTATCGCATGTATTGACCCCGTTCACATTTCTTCTGGCCCGGCAGAACCCGGTCTGCCCCTGCTGCAGACGGCAGTGATGCGTACAGATGTCACACACGATTTCAGCCATCGTCTTCACTCCGGTTCAGAATGGCAAGCAGATCCTCCTCCGTTAACGGATAAAAAGTCTTTGTATAGTCTCTTGTTTCAGCCAGTTCATGGGCAATTGTCTTAAAGGCACTGGTATCTTCTACACCTAAAGCCCGCAGGTCCTGGGGCAGACCATTCTCTTTGAAAAACTGCTTCAAAGCATGAATAGACTCCTGGCCGGTCGGGTGGTCAAGATGGAACACATTGGTACCGAAGCGTACAAACCTTTCTTCCGTATCCGGACATAATACCTGTTCCATCCAGGCCGGTGTAATAATGGCCAGGGATTCGCCATGATTGACCCCGTAATACGCTGTCAGAGCATGGGAAATGCCATGGCAGGACCACTCCCCTCTTTTTCCATACTGGGTAACAGTCTTGATACCGATGGATGAGGCATAGAGCAGATCTGCCCGGGCATCATAGTTATCCGGTTCTTTCAATGCGATCGGCAGTGCATGTATAACCGTTCTGAGAAGCGCTTCCGCAATCCCATCCGCAATCGGATCATCAAAACCCGGCTTGAAGTAATCCTCCATGATATGACTCATCGTATCCGCTGCTCCGGCTCTTGTCTGTCTTGCACTGACACTGAAGGTATAGGTCGGGTCCGCAATGGCAGCGATCGGATACAGTGCATCTGATACAAACCCATTCTTCTTTTTCTGAGCATGGTTGGATATGACCGAAGTGCTGTTCAGTTCGGATCCGGTAGCTGCGGCGGTCGGGATGGTAATGAGAGGAAGGGATTTTTCAATATCCTTCGGATGGGTGACCATGTCCCATACATCCCCGTCCCAGCATGCCCCGGCACATATGGCCTTGGCCGCATCCATGACACTGCCGCCGCCTGCCGCAATGACAAGTGCACAATGGTTTTCCTTTAATAGAGCAATGCCTCTTTCCACGGTTTCCACGGAAGGGTTGGCTTCCACCCCCGGGCATTCCGTTACTTTCTTTCCTTTAAGCTCATTCATGACGGCATCATAAACACCATTCCTTTTAATGGAACCGCCGCCATACACAAGCAGAATACTTTCATACGGCTCACATAACTGCTTCAGATGAGAAATCTGTCCTCTGCCGAAATAATACTTCACCGGTATATACAATCTGAAATTTTCCATAATCCTCCTCAGTAATGTCTGACAACCTCAAACCTTTCCAGTATCACATCATCGCTTTCTTCATCGATGTTTCCTTTTTCACAGGCAATTCTGACCTGTTCATCCACACTGTCAACACCATCAATATCCGGCAGCAGCAGTCCTCTTCTGCCATCCTTTGTCGAACAGATCACTCCATACTTATGCACATCCAGCTGACGCTTATCCTGTATCCTTTCCGCATCGCCAAGCACATCAACCGTAATCTCCAATTGATCCAGCTCTTCTTCCCTGACAGGAGAAAAGCGCGGATCTCTTGAACATGCCGCCACAGCATTATGAATGATTTCATCTGCGATATTGCCGCAGCATGGCCGGATCGTACCGATACAGCCTCTTAACTGGCCATTTTCATGAATAGAAACAAATACACCTGCTCTTTTCTTCATCTCTTCAGGAATATTGTCCATGGCCACCATACGATGCTCTCTTGTCCAGCGGAACACCTGATCATATGCCAGCTTCACAAACACATCCGCCTTTTCATAGCGTTCATTATATGCGTCCATGTTCTTTTCTTCCTGCCTTTTGAAAAACATCCTGCTTTCATTCTTCTTTCCCGGGGTAACGATCGTTACCCCGTAACCGATCCCCCATGGCGCTTCATAAGACAGTACCTCTGTCTTTACTTCTCTGCCATCCAT
>ONOV01000007.1 GCA_900319505.1 uncultured Erysipelotrichaceae bacterium | reverse complement strand
CGGCAGTTGTATTCCACTACCTTCGGTCCATCTTTGGTTAACATCAGGCCGAAGTACAGAACGCCTTTGAATGTCCGGCCTTCGGCATTCATGGCATGCATGGTAGGCAGGAAGATCTCCTTCATACATCTGTCGGCGATTTCCGGGGTGTAGAACGGAGAAGGGGCAATGGTACCCATACCGCCGGTATTAAGGCCTTCATCATTGTCATTGACCCGTTTATGATCCATCGAAGATACCATCGGGACGATGGTCTTTCCATCCGTAAAGGACAGCACGGAAACTTCCGGTCCTTCCATGAATTCTTCCACAACCACTTCATTGCCGGAAGCACCGAACTTCTTATCCACCATCAGTTCTTTGACAGCATCTTCCGCTTCCTTTTCATCCCTGGCAATCAATACGCCCTTGCCTAAGGCAAGGCCGTCCGCCTTGATGACCGCCGGATACGTATTCTTTTCTCTGATATAATCCAGCACTTCCGACGGATCATCAAACACTTCATAGGAAGCAGTGGGAATACCGTACTTCTTCATCAGATTCTTGGAGAACACCTTGCTGGCTTCAATGACAGCCGCTTTCTTCTCCGGTCCAAAGGAAGGAATGCCGGCTGCTTCCATGGCATCCACCATACCTGATGCCAGCGGATCATCCGGTGTCACGACACAGAAATCAATGCCGTTATCTCTGGCATACGCCACCATGCCGTCCACATCGGTTGCCCTGATGTTCACACATTCTGCCAGTGCGGAAATACCGCCATTGCCTGGTGCACATACAATGGCATCAACAGACGGGCTTTTCTTCAATGCCTGGATGACCGCATGTTCACGGCCGCCGGAACCAACTACCAATACTTTCATCCTGATCCTCTTTTCTATTAATGATGGAACAGTCTGACCCCGGTAAAGGCAATGACCATGCCATACCGGTCTGCTGTTTCAATTACATTGTCATCGCGGATGGAGCCGCCCGGCTCCGCCACATAGGAAACACCGCTTTTATGTGCTCTTTCAATATTGTCGCCAAACGGGAAGAACGCATCCGAACCGAGGCTGACACCGGTATTCTCAGCCAGCCATTCTTCCTTCTCTTCCTTTGTCAGCGGCTGCGGCTTTACTTTGAATACTCTCTGCCATTCCCCATCCCGCAGCACATCTTCCGGATGGTCGCCGATGTAATTGTCAATGGCATTATCACGGTCTGCTCTTCTGATCCCGTCCACAAACGGCAGGTTCAGCACCTTGTCATACTGTCTCAGCCACCAGTTATCCGCCTTGGAGCCGGCCAGTCTTGTACAGTGGATACGGCTCTGCTGGCCGGCACCGACACCGATCAGCTGACCGTTCTTGGCATAGGCAACACTGTTGGACTGGGTATACTTGAGCCCGATCAGAGCAATGACAAGATCACGCTTGGCCTCTTCCGGCAGTTCCTTATTCTTTGTCACGATATTGGTGAGCAGGGAAGCATCGATCTTCACATCATTCCTTCCCTGTTCAAAGGTCACGCCGAATACCTGTTTTCTTTCAATCGGATCCGGCACATAGGAAGGGTCGATCTGGATGATATTGTAATTGCCCTTCTTCTTGGACTTCAGAATTTCAAGGGCTTCTTCACTGTAGCCCGGGGCAATGACGCCGTCGGATACTTCCGGCTTCAGCAGTAAAGCGGTGTCCTTATCACATACATCTGATAAAGCCGCAAAATCACCATAAGAGCTCATGCGGTCAGCACCTCTTGCCCGGGCATAGGCACAGGCAAGCGGACTCAGTTCTTTCCCGTCCACGAAATAGATTTTCTTTTCCACTTCGCTTAACGGCAGACCTACGGCAGCTCCGGCCGGCGATACATGCTTGAAGCTGGCGGCAGCGCATAAGCCGGTCGCTTCCTTCAGCTGTGATACCAGCTGCCAGCTGTTCAGAGCATCCAGGAAGTTGATAAAACCAGGTCTTCCATTCAGTACTGTTACCGGCAGATCACGGCCATCCGCCATGTAAATGCGGGAAGGCTTCTGGTTGGGATTCATCCCATACTTCAGTGCGAGCTCTTTCATCTTTTCCTCCATTTATTTATTGCGGTTGATGATACGGGATCTGACTTCTCCCGTCTTCACATTGATCTCTCTTGTAAACAGGGAAACCTTGTTGTCCTTATCCAGGGCATCCCATACACGGTCCGTAAACTCATCAAAATCATCATGACCCAGCTGCCACTTCACCGGTTCACCCGGGAAGGAACGCAGCGGCTGATTGGGCTGGGGCGGCAGATAGCCGTACGTATGAATCAGTCTGCCTTCCCATGCCGGCAGATCTGAATAGTTGAAGTAATAGCGCAGCACAGCTTCATCACTGTTGTCATCACTCTTGAGAATCGCCATCTTGAGCGAAGTTCCCTGGATCACAGCAGAGATGCGCGGGGTGAAGTTGGGACCATCCGGTTCAAAGGTTCTGGTGTTCAAAGCATCCTCAAAGCTCTTTCCACTCTGCAGTGCTTCAGCGATGGTATCGGTCTGATCGCCATTAGTGACAATGGTTGTATCCCCGACTGTTTTCACCGGGGCATAGATAATCAGGGACGGATCCTCCATCTTCGAAGGATCAAACGCCTGGGTTCTGATCCCGTCTCCATCCTCAACAAAGATTCTGTTTCGGGAATTGGCACTTCTGCCCATGATGAAATAGGCAATCCGCATATGTTCATTATCCGGTGTACGGCCCACGGCAATTCCTCTGCCCGGGTATTTGGCACCATAAAGATATTCATAAAGATCAACGATCGGCATTGTTCTTCTCCTTTTCTATTTTTTCCGCCACCATGGCAGCCGCCTTAGGCAGCAGAATCCACTCCGCCTGTTCCATGACTCTTCTCTGCAGGATTTCAGGCGTATCGCCATCCTTTACTTCCACTGCCTTCTGGTAGATGATCTGTCCCCCGTCCGGGATCTCATTGACATAATGCACTGTGGCACCGGTCACCTTGACTCCATAGCGCAGGGCAGCTTCATGAACTTTCAGGCCATAGTATCCCTTCCCGCAGAAGGAAGGGATAAGGGATGGATGGACATTGATGATGCGCTGGGGATAGGCATTGATGATTTCAGAAGAGAGGATATTCAGGAATCCGGCCAGAATAATCTCTTCAATACCATGTTCCTTCAATGCCTTCAGCATGGCTTTATCATAGCCTTCTGTATCCTGGTAATCCTTACGGCGGATGACCATGGTCTCCACCCCGGCATTCTTCGCTCTTTGAAGGGCATAGGCTTTCTTATTGCCTGAAATCACCAGTACAATCTTTCCATACGGGTTTTCCCCGCGCTTTTCACTGTCAAGAAGCGCCTGCAGGTTTGTACCGCCGCCTGATACCAGTACCGCAATCCTGACCATTTCAAGCCTCCCTGAACTGAACGGTATGAGAACCCGGAACCAGCTTTCCGATGACTCTGGCATCCACACCGCTCTTTTTGAGATTATCCAGTGCACGATCCACGTCTTCAGGGCGGACAATCACACTCATGCCGATGCCCATATTGAAGGTATTGTACATATCATGTTCAGAGATCTTTCCAACCTTCTGAATGAGCTGGAAGATCGGCTGTACATCCCAGCTGCCCTTCACGATTTCCGCATCCAGATTTTCACCATAGGATCGCGGCATATTCTCATAGAAGCCGCCGCCGGTAATATGGGCAATGGACTTCACATCAACTTCCTTCAGCAGATTCAGGATCGGTCTGACATAGAGCTTTGTCGGGGTCAGCAGGGTTTCACCAAGGTTCTTCCCGCCAAGTTCATCCCGATAGGCTAATAGACTCTTTTCATCCGTAATGTGGAATACCTTTCTGACCAGGGAGAAACCATTGGAATGAACGCCTGAAGAAGGCAGACCGATAATGACATCGCCAGCCCTGGCATTCTTTACATCCAGAATCTTCTTCTCATCCACAATGCCCACCGTAAAACCGGCTACATCATATTCATTCTCCGGCATCATCCCGGGGTGTTCTGCCGTTTCCCCGCCGATAAGCGCACAGCCGCTTTCCACACAGCCATCCGCAATGCCTCTGACAATAGAAGCAATCATCTGAGGATGGTTCTTTCCACAGGCAATATAGTCCAGGAAGAACAGCGGCTTTGCCCCGGCACATACAACATCATTGACACACATGGCCACACAGTCGATCCCGATCGTATCATGCTTATCCATCAGCATCGCAATCTTCAGCTTTGTTCCGACGCCGTCCGTTCCGGAAATCAGCACCGGCTTTTCCATTCCCGTCATATCCGGGGCAAACAGTCCGCCGAATCCGCCGATACTGCCAAGTACACCCGGTATTTCCGTTCTCTTTACATCTTTCCTGATCAGTTCCACTGATTCATAGCCGGCGGTTACATCCACACCGGCAGCCTTATAGGCATCACTAAAACTCTTTGGCATCGCCATGCACCCTTTCTCTGTCTTCGTTCTTTTCTTGCCCGATCTTTGTTTCAAATTTATCCTTCTCCGCATCTGCCGGCACCGGTACCGGATACTTCTCCGTAAAGCATCCGACACAGAAATCACAGCCCGGGTTGGCCGCAATCTGCTTCACGCCTTCCACACTGAGATAGCCCAGGGAATCCGCTCCGATAGCCTTTCTGATCCCATCTATATTCATCTGACAGGCAATCAGATGTTTCTTACTGTCGATATCCGTACCGAAGTAGCATGGCGAAATAAACGGCGGTGCCGAAATCCTTACATGTACTTCCTTTGCCCCGGCATCCTTCAGGAGGGAAACAATGCGGGCACTGGTTGTTCCTCTGACAATGGAATCATCCACCATGACAACCCGCTTGCCCTTGACCACCGACGCAATCGCATTCAGCTTCATCCTGACAGCCGTTTCACGCTGGCCCTGGGTCGGCTGAATGAAGGTTCTGGCAATGTATTTGTTCTTGGTAAAACCGAGTTCATAGGGAATGCCGCTCTCTCTTGAGAAACCGATGGCCGCATCCAGACCTGAATCCGGCACGCCGATCACCACATCCGCATCAGCCGGATGTTCCTGGGCCAGAATACGTCCGGCCCTGATCCGGGCATCATGTACACTGACCCCTTCCATGACGGAGTCAGGTCTTGCAAAATACACAAACTCAAACACGCACATGTGCTTGACAGGCTGTACATGCGTGCGGATGCTGTGGATGCCTTCCCGGCCGACCACGACAATTTCACCCGCATCCAGATTGCGGATGAAAGAAGCGCCTAATGCATCCAGAGCACATGTTTCCGAGGCAAAGACAATCTGTCCTTCCTTCATGCGTCCCATGACTAACGGTCTGAAGCCATTGGGATCTCTCACTGCAATCAGCTTTTCCGGCGACATGATGACAAGAGAATAAGCCCCGGCCAGATTGTACATGGCCTGACATACTGCATCCTCAATGGAAGCACACTTCAGTCTTTCCCGGATGATCTCATAGGCAATGATCTCCGAGTCATTGGTTGTATGGAAAATGGCACCCTGCATTTCCAGATTTCTTCTGAGCTCCGGCGCATTGGTCAGATTGCCATTATGGGCAAGAGCCATCTGGCCTTTGACATGTCTGACCACAAGCGGCTGGGCATTGGTATCATTGACCGTACCGAAGGTACTGTATCTGGTATGACCGATCGCAATCTGACCCGGCCCGAGCTTTGTGATTTCTTCTTTGGTAAACACATCACGGACAAGCCCTACCTTCTTATGATAGGAAATCACCCCGCGATCATTCACCGCAATCCCGCATGATTCCTGACCTCTATGCTGCAGGGAAAACAGACCGTAATACGTATCCAGCGCTACATCGCAGTGTCCGGTATCATCATAGATACCGAAAATACCGCACTCTTCATGAATGGTACTTTCCATCACTTCAGTTCCTCACCAACAGCCTTGTCTTTTGCCAGAACACCCTGCCGCATGGCTTCCCGGTCTGCCTTGAGCTTTTCCTTCAGATCCGCATCACTGAGGGCAAGCATTTCCATAGCCAGATAAGCCGCGTTTTTTGTACCGTCAATTGCGACTGTGGCTACCGGTATGCCGCTTGGCATCATGACCGTTGCCAGCAGAGCGTCCGTTCCTTCCAATACGGCACTTTTCAGCGGTACGCCAATGACCGGAAGTGTCGTATGTGCCGCCAGTACCCCGGCAAGAGCTGCTGCCATACCTGCCCCGGCAATGATGACGCCAAAGCCGTTTCCTTCTGCCTCCGCCGCGAACTTTCCTGCTTCCTCAGGTGTTCTGTGGGCAGAATAGACATGCACTTCATACGGCACATCAAACTTCTTCAGCACATCAGCTGCCTTTTTCATGACCGCTTTGTCAGAATCGCTTCCCATTACAATCGCAACCTTTTTCATACCTTCTCCTTATCTCCTTTTCACAAGAAAAGCCCATGGTATTCTCCATGGGCTGTCATCCACTGATCACCTAAAAAATAGAAAAATTCCGGATGCGCACTACGGTTATCACACAGAACCTTGTTGCCAAAAACCAGAGTCATAACAGCAGCCATAGCTCTCCTTTCCAGTGATACAGGACCATCCGGGAAATACCTACTAATATTATTAAAAAATAATATGAAAGTAAAGATAATACGCAGGTTCGCAAATGGTTAAGACTGTGCCTGCATCAGGGTTTTCTCTGCTCCTGTCATCTTATGCCAGGTCAGCACATACATGACAATCCCGACCGCAAAGGAAACAAGATCTGCTGCCGGCTGTGCCCATACAAGACCATCCGCCCCGAACAGACTTTCCTTCGGCCCGGTGCTGCCTGAAATCGCCTGTCTGTCACCATGGTTTATCGTTTACATCATGCCATGTGCCTGTTGTCAAATTGTTGTACATCGAGTCAATTGTTACAGAGTGTTATGCTTCCAAGTTCTGCCTCCTGCCAGAATCAATCACCGCATCTGCAGGCAAATCATCTGGCGGAATCGTCCAGGTGCGGCGTTCTGCCAAAGACATATTCCCATTCCGTATTATGCCTTGTGACGATTTGCTCTCCTTCATTTCAGATTATAAGAGGCCGGACGGGAAATGCCGAATACTTTCGTGTCAGAATTCCTGACATGAAGGTTTTTGCTGACCAATCCAGGATTATAACTCTCGCGTTATGTCGCCTGATTATAAATCCATGCTGTCAGGATTCAACAGGGGGGTG
>ONOV01000151.1 GCA_900319505.1 uncultured Erysipelotrichaceae bacterium | reverse complement strand
GGTAATGATGGGAAGCGGCTCTACTTCCATACCGGCATTGGCACGGAAACAGCTCTGTACCTTGCGCATCTTGAAGTCGCTCTGTGCTTCTCTGTCCATATGCATCAGCTGGCACCCTCCGCACAGCCGGTTCACCGGACAGGATGGTTCAATTCTATGCGGGGATGGCTGAATCAGTCTGACAATACGGCCATAGGCATAGTTTGGTTTCACCTTTGTCAAAGCAATTTCAGCTGTTTCATGCAGGATCAGCCCCGGTACAAATACAACAAAATCACCCAGTTTAACGACCCCGGCTCCTTCAATGGTGTAATCAACGCATTCAGCGGTATAGGTTTCATTCTTACGCATATGTTCCTCCAAGATAAAAAAAGGCACAAAGGCCTTTTTTCATTTATCTGATTACTGTGCAGCCTGCGTGCCTGCGGTTGCGGCAGGAGAAGCACTGGCGGCAGCCTCCTGGGCTTTACGGTCAGCGACATCCTGTTCCAGCTTGGCCGCCAGTTCCGGCGACTTGGCCTGGGACACCGTTTCATACAGCGGATCCGTCATGGACGATGTCTTTGTACCGATGACATAGACAAAGCTGTCAGCCGAACGATCCTGATCCGCATTGTAGTTGTATACATGAATTTCAAGATCATACATCTTCTTGCCGTCACTCTGGGTAAAGTAGACGGAAGGATCCAGGGTCTGTGAAACAATCTGATAAATATTCTGTGCTGTGGCTGCAGCAGTATCCGCGGTTGCGTCATCCGCAACCTTGGCATAGACACGCAGCGTACCGGTTGCCAGGTTGGAGAATTCACTTTCCACCCCGTCAGCCGCAGCTACATTTGTATCAATTTCCTTGATTTCTTCTGTAGTAATCGCCGGATCCAGGTCACCTTTATAGCGGTTTCCCAGTACCGGTGTATGGGTATCTCTGGCTGCTGAGAACAGAATCCAGCCAAGTACCGCAAACGGCAGAAGCACTAAGACAAGACAGATCCAGAACACTGCTGTTGTCCGTCTGGAACGATAGCTCTTTTTTACCGTTTCTTTCCTCTTCTTATTCATAGAATTTATCTCCGCAGTCTTTATTGTATCCTTTTTAGATGTGTTTGACTACTGTCAGCCATTGACACGTTTGTTCAGTGCTTTCTGGATCATCTGGTTTACAAGACCCGGATTTGCCTGTCCTCTGGACATCTTCATGACCTGGCCGGTCAGGAAGCCAAGCGCTCTCTTCTTGCCATTCTTAAAGTCCTCAATGGCCTGCGGGTTGGCATCCAGTGCCTTTTCCACCATTTCTTCAATCGCGCCTGTATCTGAAATCTGCTGCAGACCTTTGGCCTTGGCAGTTTCTTGCGGATCTCTGCCTTCCATCATGTCGTCCACGACCTTCTTTGCCTGGGCATTGGACAGCTTGCCGTCATCAATCATCTTGACAAGTTTGG
The DNA here is from genome assembly GCA_900319505.1 of uncultured Erysipelotrichaceae bacterium. GTDB lineage: Bacteria > Bacillota_I > Bacilli_A > Erysipelotrichales > Erysipelotrichaceae > Bulleidia. The sequence goes on along the minus strand of ONOV01000151.1, from coordinate 4,578 downwards.
CAAGATGTTCCGGCTTGAGATCGCAGTGATCGATTGTCTTTTCGTTCTTGTTCAGCCATGCACTGACATCAGACAGCAGCCAGTTGCATACGCTCTTGGCATCTTTGCTGTACTTCATGACTTCTTCGAAGAACTCACTCATTTCCTTGTTGTCAATAAGGATGGAAATGTCATGATCCGACAGGCCGTATGTCTTCTGGTATCTTTCTTTTCTTGCCTGCGGCAGCTCCGGCATATGATCCTGAATGTCTTTGATCCAGGCATCATCAAGACGGATCGGGAAGATATTGGGCTCCGGGAAGAACTTGTAGTCCACGTTGCCCTCCTTGCGTCTCATCAGGATGGTTGTACCGGTTTTATCATCATAACGGCGTGTTTCCTGATGGACTTGTTCGCCTGCTTCCAGCAGTTCCTTCTGTCTCTCAATCTCATAATCCACCGCTTTGCCGATATGGGAGATGGAGTTGATGTTCTTGATTTCGTTCTTGGTACCAAGCTTGTCGGACCCTTTGGGCGCGATGGACACGTTGACATCGCAGCGCATGGAACCTTCCTCCATCTTGCAGTCGGAGACGCCGATGTAATACAGCGTCTGACGCAGTGCTTCAACATACGCTTCTGCTTCGGCACCGCTCTTCATATCCGGCTTTGATACGATTTCAATCAGAGGTGTATCAGCACGGTTGAAGTCAAGCAGGGATACTTTGGAAAGATGATACTGCTTGGCGGTATCTTCTTCCATGTGGATTCTTTCAATACGGATCTTTTTGGGACCATTATCCGTATTGATCTCAATCCAGCCGTTGCGGCCGATGGGGTGGAACTGCTGGGTGATCTGGAAGCCCTTGGCCAGATCACTGTAGTAGTAGTTCTTGCGGTCGAACTTGACCAGCGGATCAATGGTCATATGCAGAGCTGTGCAGGCTTCAATAGCCTTGGCGACAGCTTCTTTATTCACACACGGCATGGCGCCGGGATGACCGAGGTCGATTTCATTGACACATGTATTTGCCTTGCGGCCGAAGGAAGTCGGTGCACCGGAGAACATCTTGGTCGCCGTCTTGAGCTGACAGTGGATTTCAATACCTATGGTAGCTTCGTATTCCATTATTTCACCTCCGCATGCAGGTCTTTATAACCTGTGATTTCTTCCATGGCCTTGCCGATGTTGAACATCGTCTCTTCTTCCCATGCCCGGCAGGTAATGTTCATGCCAAGCGGACAGCCGTCATAGAATCCCATCGGAACCGTCATGGAAGGATAGCCGGAGAAGTTGCCCATGGCCATGTAGTTTTCCGCAATCAGATAATCATCGGAAAGCTGATCCTGGTCCTTCTTTTCATCAATCAGCGGGGCAATATCGCCAGATGCCGGCGCCACAATGGCATCATATTCTTTCAGACAGTCATCCATTGCTTCAACAATCAGACGTCTGACCTTCTGCGCCTTACGGAACAGTCTTTCCTGATTTTCTTCAAACAGGCCATATGAACCGATGACAAATCTTCTTCTGATCAGAGGACCGAATCCCCTGGTACGGGAGTTTGTCATGATTTCCTTCATATCGGCGCCATCTTCACGCACACCGAAACGGATACCGTCCAGATTGGAGTGGTTGGAAGTCGCTTCACAGTTGGCAATGATGAAGTACGTCGGCAGGATGGCCTTCATGAGGTTTTCATCAAACTGATAGACATCCACCTGCGCACCTCTTGCCTTCAGCTCTTCCATGCGCTGGTTGAAAATCTTCACAGTTTCCGGATTGGAAACATTGTCAATGACATTGGCAATGACGGCAATCTTCATGCCGTGCATATCGCTGTTGAGATTCTTTGTATATTCTTCGACCGGACGATTGGAACTGGTCATATCACGATCATCCCGCCCAGCCAGCACTTCAAGACTCAGGCAGGCATCTTCAATGGATCTTGTGAAGTAGCCGACATGATCCAGGGAAGAGGAATACGGAATGATGCCGTAGCGGCTGATGCGCCCATAAGTCGGCTTGACACCGACAATGCCGTTGAAAGCTGCCGGCTTGCGAATGGAGTCGCCGGTATCAGAACCGATCGCCATCGGTACAACACCTGAGGAAACAAGGGCTGCACTGCCGCCGGAGGAACCGCCGGTCATGCGCCTTGTATCCCAGGGATTATGCGCCGGTCCTGTGAAGCAGGTCAGGTTCGTACCGCCCATAGCCAGCTCATCCATACTTGCCTTGGCAATGCATACAGCACCGGCCGCCTTGAGCCTAGTGACAATCTCAGCATCGTAAATCGGAACGTAGCTGCTTAAAATACGGGAACCGGCAGTTGTCAGAATCCCCTTTGTATTCACATTGTCCTTCAGGGCAATCGGAACGCCTCTCATCTTTCCTTCCTCAGGCAGATGTTCCAGCTGTTCCTTCGGGTTGACAAATGTAATCACATCATTGAGCTTCGACTGAAGCTGCCGGGCCTTTTCATAGGCTTCTTCACAGCGCTTTTCAGCACCGGCTTTATCTTTTGCCATTTCCGCAATCATTATTTCACCACCTTCGGCAGGACGAAATGTCCTTCCAGTTTCTTATCAACGTTTGCCATGGCATCATCCTGGCTGATGACATGACTGACCTTGTCTTCACGCAGATAGCTGGTACCATCCTCAAACGGATAGACCATTTCTTCCACACCGTCTGTATTGACGGCATCCATAAGCGCCATCTGTCCTTCCAGAGTGGAGAATTCCTTGACAATACTTTCGGCTTCTTCATCCGAAAGATCAAACATCAGCTGGTTGGCCAGCTTCTTGAAATATGCTTTATCCTTCTTTTCTTCCATCTTACGGCCTCTTTTTTATACCTTTGACATTCTACCCGCAATGCTGTTATTTCGCAATTGTTCCCGCCTGCGTAAAGCGGGCAATGAACTCATCTTCCGACAGAATCGGAATGTTGAGCTGTCTTGCCTTATTGTTTTTAGCAGAAGCAGATGTGACATCGTTGTTAATGAGATAGGATGTTTTCTTTGAAACAGAGCCGGTTACCTTGCCGCCCTGTGATTCAATATAGGCTTTCAGTTCATTTCTGTTTTTATAATGGTACACATCACCGGTAATGACAAAGACAAGATCCCGGCAGAGATCACCGGAAGGCTGTACTTCAGATGCCTTTACTTTCACCATCGTCAGAAGATCATTGAGATCTCTGACATTCTTCTCTTCTTTGAACCAGCTGACAAAAGCACGGGACTTTTCTGAACCGATGCCGTCAATGGAAGAGAACACTTCCGGATCATCGGTCTCTTCCGCTTTATGAATCAGTTCGGCAAACGGATAGGCCTTCAGCAGTCTTGTCGCTACATCCGGCCCGACAAGCGGAATATTCAGAGCAAAGATCAGCTTCCTGTCTTCCACTTCCATGGCTCTGTTTACAGATGCACTGATATTGGCAGCTGATTTTTCCTTGAAGCCGTCCAGCTGGGCGATTTCCTTTTCATGGTTCTTCAGCCGGTAGATATCGCCGATGTTATGAATCCAGCCTTCATTGATGAAGCGGGACAGGGTTGCCTCGGAAATGCCGTCGATGTCCATGCCTGCCTTGGACACAAAGCGGGCATATTTCTTCAGTTTTTTGGCATCACAGTCCGGATTGGTACAGTGCAGTGTTTTTGTTCCGGAGGCTGGAGAAACATGAATCGTACTTGGGGCGCCGCATACCGGACAGACTTTCGGAATGACAAGCTCCCCTTTCTTTTCCCTGACGCGGATGACTTTGGGGATGATCTTATTTGCTTTGATTACAGACAGTACGGTTCCTTTATCACCTATGCCGAGTCTTTCGCATTCAGAGATATTGCATAGTGAAGCACGCTTGACCGTTGTTCCTTCCAGTTGAACCGGCCTGAAGACGGCAACCGGTGTAATCGTAGAAGCAGCACAGGACCATTCAATGTATTCCAGTTCACTGTCAGCGGATTCATCCGCCCACTTGAAAGCATAGCCGGCTCTTGTGGCATGATGGCCGGTGATGGAACCGCCGGATGCGTACACAGAGTCATCATAGTCAATGACCAGTCCATCAACCGGATAGGGATTGATGCGCTCCGTCACTTTCTTTGTCCATCTGTCAATCGCTTCATTGATATGGGCAAGATCCGGATTGTCGATCTTTTCATGATCGACAACATTGAAGCCGAGATCCTTCAGATACTGCATTCTTTCACCCCATGAAATGATTTCATGGCCGCAATGCACAAGGGTAAACGGCACCCAGTGAATGTTCCTCCGCCTGACTTCATCGATATCCTTCAGGGTCAGAGAACCGGATGCGAGGTTGCGGGGATTGGCATAATCTTCACCGGATTCCATGACAAACTGTTCAAAGTCATCATAGGAGATAACCGCTTCACCGCGGATGACAAGATGGCCCTTGTCCCCGATTCTTGGCAGGATGCCGTGGATAGCCTCATAGAGATGGGTGATATTAGTGCCGATATGGCCATCTCCCCGGGTGACAACTTTACTCAGCCTGCCATTATCATAGGTGACGACAAGCGTCAGACCGTCAAGCTTCCAGCTCATCCAGATGGGTCTGCCATC
>ONOV01000016.1 GCA_900319505.1 uncultured Erysipelotrichaceae bacterium | reverse complement strand
ATTGAAGACATCCGCTTTGACGGTGTTGCCTGCACGATTTCCACGGCCAGCACATCCATGATGACAGATCTGCTCAAGGGCAAGAGCACCAGGGAAGCAGATGAGATCATCCATAACTATTTCAATATGATCGAACATAAGGAATATGATCCGGATCTGCTGGAAGAGGCGGTAGCCATGAAGAATGTCTACAAGCAGGCCAACCGCATCAAGTGTGCGACCATCGGCTGGAAGGCCATGAAAGAGATGATTGATGAAAGCGAGGGTAAGGAATGAGTGATCAGAACGATGTAATTACCTCGCAGGATGATTACAAGTACGGTTTTCATGATGACAATGTCAAGGCGGTATATGATACCGGCAAGGGCATCAATGAAGACGTTGTACGTAAGATATCTGCGTATAAGCATGAACCGGAATGGATGACCCAATACCGGGTCAATGCATTCCATACATTTGAGAAACTGGAAATGCCCAAGTGGGGACCGGATCTGTCCGAGATCGACTTCCAGGACTTTACCTATTACAAGAAGGTAAGTAAGGAAGCGGAAAAGAACTGGGATGAAGTGCCGGAAGAGGTCAAGAATACTTTTGAAAAGCTCGGTATTCCGGAAGCGGAAAGAAAGTATCTGGCCGGTGTCACCACACAGTATGAATCGGAAGCGGTCTACCATAACATGCTTTCCGAAGTACAGGAGAAGGGTGTTATCTTCCTTGATATCGACTCCGGCCTGAAGGAATATCCGGAAATCTTCAGAAAGTATTTCGGAAGGATTGTTCCGGCAAGTGATAACAAGCTGGCGGCATTGAATGGGGCGGTATGGTCCGGCGGTTCCTTCATCTATGTGCCGAAGGGCGTCAGACTGGAAAAGCCTCTACAGTCCTATTTCCGGATCAACAGTGAGTCAATGGGACAGTTTGAACGTTCCATCATCATTGTGGATGACGGTGCGGAGTGTTCCTATGTGGAAGGGTGCACAGCGCCGCAGTACAGCAAGGATTCCATGCATGCGGCGGTGGTTGAAGTGTTTGTCGGTAAAAATGCCAAGTGTCGTTATTCTTCCGTGCAGAACTGGTCCGGCAATATCCTGAACCTTGTCACCAAGCGTGCCTGGGTGGATGAAGGCGGTACCATGGAATGGGTAGACGGCAATATCGGTTCCCGTATTTCCATGAAATATCCTTCCTGCATCCTGGCCGGGGAGGGGGCACACGGCATGTGCATTTCCATTGCCGTCGGTTCAAAGAACCAGTATCAGGATACCGGTGCCAAGATGATTCATCTGGCCCCGCATACATCCAGCTCCATCGTATCCAAGTCCGTCTCCAGAAACGGCGGTGTTACCAATTTCCGCGACTGGATTCACTTCGGCAAGAAAGCCGATAATTCCAAAGCCAAAATTGAATGCGATACACTGATCCTCGATGAGGCTTCCCGCTCCGATACCATTCCGCTCAACATCAATGAGAACGCTTCTTCCACCATTGAACATGAAGCCAAGGTATCCAAGATTTCCGAAGAAGAACTGTTCTATCTGATGAGCAGAGGCTTATCCGAATCCCAGGCAACGGAAATGATCATCATGGGCTTCCTGGAGCCGTTCACAAGAGAACTTCCGATGGAATACGCAGTCGAACTGAACCAGCTTCTCAAGATCGACATGACCAACTCCATTGGATAAAAAAGAAGCACGAAGAGCAGGTCTTGACGCTAGATCTGCCCTTTCTGCTTCAAGCCGGAAACAGTACAGCCACCGTATCTTTTTGAAGCTGAAAGGGCGGCTTGACCACGTTTCTTCGATCGGTATCTATGTTTCCATTCAGGATGAAGTGGAAACAGAAGAAATCATACAGTACTGCTTCGACCACGGCATTCATGTCCATGTGCCTAAAGTAGAAGGGAAGAACATTCACTTCTATGAGATCCATGCTTTCTCTGATCTGATCCCGGGTGTCTGGTCCATTCCGGAACCTTACGGAACAGAACCGGAAACAGATCCTTCCAGCATTGACTGGATGCTGGTGCCGCTGTCTGCCTTTGACGCTGCGCATCATCGTACCGGCTATGGTGCGGGATACTATGACAGAATCCTGCCTTACTGCAGACACAAAACCGGCATTGCCTTCAGCGTACAGGAAGTCGATGACATTGAAACAGATCCATGGGACGAGGACCTGGATGAAATTATTACAGAGCAGTAATACATAAGTCCTGCAGGCTGGATGGGATCATACCTGTCCGGCTTTTTTCTGTGCCATGAATAAGGCACGGAATAAAACGTTTGTAGGGTATCCGGGTTTGTGTTATTATAAACAGCGGAGAATTAGCTCAGCGGGAGAGCATCCGCTTCACGTGCGGGGGGTCATCGGTTCGAACCCGATATTCTCCACTTGATATCTGAGCAGCCGCTTTGATGAGCGGCTGTTTTTTTCATCTGATTTCTGACAATCACAGAAAGACAATCGCATGATACTATATTCTCCTTTTCTTACGCCTGTTATAATGAAATTGTGTTATCTGAGGCATAACGAAAATGAGTGAAATGCGTAAAGGACCGACAGGACGGTACAGTATCATACAGGGCGGCTACTGGATCAATTTTCTGATTCTGACCGGTTTTGCGGCTGTCTTTCTGAACGGAAGGGGATTCAATGCCAGACAGATCGGAACCGTAACGGCAATCGGTTCTCTTTTATCCTGCCTGCTGCAGCAGTATATCGGTACAAAAGCGGATCAGAGCATCAGGCCATTGAAATGGATGGCTGCCGGTTTTCTGATTCTCTGTATGGCGGCGCCGGCAGCT
>ONOV01000196.1 GCA_900319505.1 uncultured Erysipelotrichaceae bacterium | reverse complement strand
TTTCTCCATTTCTTTCAGATGTTTTTCAAGCGGTTTTCTGAATGTAAGCAGAATAATCAGCATCAGTACCATGGTCGGGATGATGAAATGATCCGGGCCGAAGATAAACAGGCAGAGAATAGCTGAGAAAATACCGGTCAGTTCCGGAACATGATCTATGAAGAATGTTCTGGCGGCTGTACCGTCTTTGACCCATTGGCTCATCAGGATGACAATGAACATGGCAGTCATCACAAAGTCCAGGCCATTCAGCTCGATTGTAATAAAGCCGCCGCAGATGGATCCGATCGCTGTGCCGCAGATCCAGTACAGCTGATCCAGCAGAGAAACCCAGAAATAATACCAGCATTTGTCTATGCCTTCCGGAATTTTTGCCGCATAGTTGACTGCAAATGTCTCATCACTGGTTGTGTAGATCAGATAGAATTTTTTCCAGCCGGTATGGCTGTATTTCTGCAGCATCGAAATGCCGTAGAAGATATGTCTTGCTCCTACCATGATGGCAGTGGCAGCCGCAGAAAGAGGATTGAAAGAGGAAGAAAGAATCTCAACCATAAGAAATTCCATGGAACCTGTATAAATCACAGTTCCAGTCAGAATAGGAAGCCATATGGGAAAACCGGATGTGCGCATGAGGATGCCATAGGTGGTACCAATGAACACATAGCCGGTCAGAACCGGAATGGTGGATGGAAAACTGGCTTTGAGTGCAGATACGGATTTGCTGTTTTTCATAGAGATTCCCTAGGATATATGGCCTATTATACTCGCACAGAGCAGCATCGGATAGTAAAATTCATCTTGCAGATCAAACCTGCTAAAATGAGAACAGATGGGCAGGAAAGGGCTGTGCTATACTTTCTTCTGTCTATGGATTGAAAGGTCTATTCAGAATGAACGTTACGTTTACGCTTTCAACACTGCATACAATTATCACTTCCATCCTCGATCTGCTCGTGGTCTGGCTGATTTTATATTATGTTCTGCAGCTTGTCAGGACCAATTCAAGAACGATTCAGATTTTCAAGGGAATCATTCTTGTCATTATTATTGATGCTCTGTCTCAGCTGCTGGATCTGAAGACGGTCAACTACTTTGCAGATATGTTTTTGAACTGGGGCTTTCTGGCACTGATTATCATCTTTCAGCCGGAACTGCGATCCATGCTGGAAAAGATCGGCAAGTCCAATATGTTCAATCGGATGGACAGTCTGTCTGGCAACGAAAAAGAAAGGCTGGTAGATCAGGTTGTAACCGCAGTGATGCTGTTAAGCAAAGATAAAACTGGTGCGCTGATATCCATTGAAAGAAGTCAGTCACTGGATGAATACACGGCTACCGGGACTAAGCTGAATGCGGATGTGACGGCAGAGATGCTGACAAGCATCTTTGTCACAACGACGCCATTGCATGATGGTGCCGTGATCATACAGGGCAATAAAATTGCCTGTGCTTCCGCATATTTTCCGCCGACCAATGTGGATATGCCGGGCCGTTATGGCGCTCGTCACAGAGCTGCAGTTGGTATTTCCGAGATTACTGATGCATTGACGATTGTTGTATCGGAAGAAACCGGCAATATTTCCATTACGGAAAGCGGACGTATTACAAGAGTGGATGAGAAGCAGCTGCGCAAGTATCTGCTCAGGGTTTTATGCGGTGTGCAGAGCAGTGAAGAAACAGCGGATCCGCACTGGTTTGATCCGGACGCGGATGATATGGACCAGGCGGCTGATGAAGCTGACAGGCAGATGGATGAGCTGGAACAGCATGCAGAAATGATCAAGCTGCCACAGAACCACAAACATGACCGGCCCAAGCCGAGCTATCCCGAACAGAAAAAGAGAATCGCACCTCTTTCTGTCACAAGTGACGGAAAGACAATAAAAGAGAAGAAGGATGACACCTCTTCCAAACCGGAAGGAGGTGAGGATAATGAATAAGGAGCGACAGGATAAACGTGCGGAGAAGCGTTTTGCCACACGTCAGAAGAAAGCTGCGAAAGATAAGGAAAGACAGCGCAAGGAAGAAGAGCGTAAAGTCGAACTTGCCAAGCGTATTGCCCGTCAATCGCAGCACATGCAGGCTACTTACAAGCGTTTTGAAAATGCCATGATGCGCTGTCTGAGATGGTTCTCCGTCCTGCTGGATAAGATTATCTTCAACCGCAAACATGCCGTTCTGATTTCATTTGTCCTGGCAGTTTTGATGTGCATCAGCGTCAATGCCAGTTCATTGCGCGGCATTGCCACATCTACGCTGACATCCAGCCGTTCTGTATCAGATGTTGCATTGAATCTGGAATACAACAACGATGCGTTTGAAGTATCCGGGGCACCGGAGACAGTGGATGTGACATTTACCGGTGATGCATCGGCAGTTACTGCCGCGGCAAGTTCAAATGAGGGAAAGATTGTTGCTGATCTCAGCGGATTAAGTGAAGGCACCCACAATGTAGAAGTAAAAGGCGAAGGATATGATGACAATGTGAATGTCAAAGTGGATCCTTCTGTGGTAACTGTAACGCTGAAGAAGAAAGTGACACATACCTATACGATTTCCTATGATTTCATTAACAAGGATGAAATGGATCCTGTTTATACTCTGGGCGATCCGCAGTTTGACAGTACTACAGTCAATGTCAGAGCTTCCCAGGATACGCTGGATACGATTGCTTCTGTTAAAGCATTGATAGATGTGACCGGGGTAAGTGCAGATTTTGAGCAGAACGCCAAGCTGATTGCCTATAATAGTGACGGCCAGGTTGTCGATGCCGAAATTGTTCCAAGCACTATACATGTCAGTGTTCCGGTGACATCCAATTCCAAGACAGTGGCTGTAGAAGTGGCTGTGACTGGCGAAGTGTCCGGCAGGAAAGCGATTGCCTCACTGACCAGTGATCAGTCGTCGGTTACCGTATATGGCTCAGAAGAGGATCTGGCCCAGGTTGATCATGTGACGGTAAATCTGGATGCTTCAACGATCACTAAAGACGGAACGATTCTGCGTCCGATTACGCTGCCGGAAGGTATTTCATCAGCTTCAATCAACCAGGTAAACCTGACGGTCAAGCTGGGTGAAAAAACGACAAAGACGGTAGATGGTGTCAAGATCAACTATATCAACAATACTGCCGGCTATACGGCAACGCAGAAAGATAACGAGACAACAACATCTGTGACGGTCAGCGGTACTGCCGCTAATATTGCCAGTGTCACTGCAAATGATATTAACGTGTATATTGATTTGAAAGATGCACAGCCGGGAACACAGACATTTAAACTGCAGGTTGATCAGCCTGAAAGCGGGCTGGTAAGATATGAACTGCCTGATGATGAATATGAGCTGACAATCAATGGCACAGCTGTTGAGACAAGTGGCAGCGAAGGAGAAGAAAACAATGGGTAGATATTTCGGAACAGATGGAATCAGAGGAAAGGCCAACGAAGGTCTTACCGCACAGCGTGCTTTTGAAGTAGGCAGATAT
>ONOV01000213.1 GCA_900319505.1 uncultured Erysipelotrichaceae bacterium | reverse complement strand
ATAGAGAACCAGGGATAGTGATATATCGGTGGCTCCTCCCACCACCTAAAGGCAGTGGGTTTCCGCCACTAATAATTTTTATGAAACTCATACACAGAACCGCAGATATCACCAAACACTGCACCTGACAGAATGAAACCCTCCTTTTTCTGACAGCATCATGATAGAAAAAAGCATAACATAAACGGTCAACTGCCGGGCTGCTTCTGCATTTCCTTCTTTTTACGAACCCGAACGCTTGATCCTCATCTCTGTCTGACGCTATAATCCTTTTGCTTTATTTCCATAGAGAGGCATTATGACAAAAAGAAATCCCTTTATGAAATACTTCTGTGAAATGCTTGTACTGCTGGCTGTATTTGATCTGTTTATTGATGTTCTGCAGCTTTTCGGTCTGCATTCCGCTCTGATCCATACTTCACTTGATGACTACGGTACAGATATCAAAGGCATTCTTACCGTATTAGTAACAGACGGCATCTGTATCGGCTTTGCCTTACCCGGCTGGATCGGCAGATCAGTGAAATCATGCCGCATCCTTTCCATTCTTGGTACAGCCCTGTTTCTTTTCTCTTATGTATCCTGCCGCATGAATGAAATCAGCAGTCTCAAAACAAGAACCATCCTCATCACCCTGATCTGCTTTATCGGCTATGCCTTCGCTGCCTTCACTTCAAAACAATAGTCAGCGTACAAACCTTTCAAACGGACAGACATACGGATCTTTCCTCAGAATGCCATCCTGTACTGCCCTTTCATGACATCTCAGCAGAAGGATAAGCTCTCCTCTTCTGCTTTTTATTTTCTCTGCTTTTCCAAATTCATCCGGTACATACAGACACATATGACTCTCCATCATGTACTGCCCCGCTTCAAAGAAAGCACTTTCCGTCCTTCTTCCCTCAATCACACAGCTGAACAGCTTATGATCCAGTACATCCGAAGCACTGTGAAACAGCCTTTTCACAAACCGCATCACATCTTCCTCACACCTGCCATAGTAACTTTCAAACCCGAGAATCAATCCATCACTGTCATGCATCGCATCAGCACAGAGATTCACTTCATCCTCAATGACACATCTTCTCTTCTTCCAGCATTTACCGCATCCCGTACAGCCTTTTACTTCCCCGATCTTCACAAAGACACACTGCACCCCTGCCTCTTCCAGCACCTGTTTCATCTCTTTCATCTTCAGATCACAGATACTGTTATTTCTGCCAAAATCAAGAAGAACTGTTTTCATGCCTCAAGTATACCGCTTTTCTGTGCTACTATAACTGCATTGAAAAGAAGGCAGAAGCTTATGGAATGGAAAAAAGAACTTCTCTCAGCAGTACTGGTCTTAGCCGCCGCATTTGTACTGGGTGTCATATTTGATCTGATCTTCTATCATGATCCGCTGGCCAATGTCGAAAACAATCTCATGTGGGGTGTCATCCTGGACATTGTCCTGTTCATCTTTGATGTACTGAGATACCTCATCATGCGTCATCATGAAAAGAAAATGAGCCGTCGAAGATAAAATTAATGTTTGCTTTTGTGTCATGTTATGTTATCATAACAAAGCACATGAGTGATTAGCTCAGTTGGGAGAGCACTTCCTTGACGTGGAAGGGGTCATGGGTTCGAGTCCCTTATCGCTCACGAAGAAAAATCGCATAACAATGCGGTCAATGGCGTAAACCTAACCAGATGGGTTTGCGTCATTTTTCTTTTTATCGAACGGGAAAACCACCGAAATAAAGGCTCTTCAGGCACCGTTGTGGGTAAAAAATCAGTAAATTTCCAGCAGTCATGCGGATCTGGTGCATCTGCTCGGCATTCGGATAAAGGCGGATTACAAATCCTTTCTTAATCTTTGTCATGCATGCGCTCCTTTTTCCTCTGATCGTCAATGTATTTAGCAACAGCCTGTTCATTGGATGCGCCAATGCTTTCGACGAAACAGGAAGGCGACCATAGATGTCTGTCTTCTTTCTTCCAGTAATATGCTTTCAGCTCTGGATGCATTCGAAAGAGACGAAACGCAGAAGTCCCTTTAAGGCACTTGACAATGGTAGATACAGAGAACTTCGGGGCGCCAAAACAAGCATGTGAACATGATCATCCGGCCCGATCTCGTCATGCCTGATTGCAAAGCCTTTTTCGTCTTCGATGTCATACAGCAGCTTTATCAGATCTGCTTCAACGCTGCCATTAAGAACTTTGTTTCTTTATTTTATTTTCCATACGATATGGCAGTTCAAATTGTAAACGCAGGTTCTACCATATGTAAGACGTTCATCGTGTCTTTCCATACTTATGTTATACAATATGCATCGGTCAGGGCCAATTCATCACGGTTTTGAAAACCCGTGTTTCCTTGCCTGATCTACAAAAAAATAAACCTGTGCACTGCTCAGTTTTGCAGCAGTGCACAGGCATGACTGTCATCCATAGGAATGCAGGCCGGGCATCAGGGTGTTGACCCCGATGAAGGTAAACAGCACCACCGGTATTGCTATAATGGCATACCAGGCCATGAATACTCCCTTCTTCCTCCTTGAAAGACGCAGATGCAGATAGATGGAGTAGAGAATCCATGTGATCAAAGCCCAGACTTCCTTGGGATCCCATGTCCAGAACGCTGACCAGGCTTCTTCCGCCCATACCGCCCCGATCAGGATGGTTACCGTAAGAAGCAGAAGCCCGATAGCAATCAGACGATAGGCAAAGTAATCAATTTCCTCCAGTCTTTCATCACCCGGATTCTTTTTATGAATGAGAAGATAGCGGATGCCTGCCGCACCGGCAAGCATGAAGGCAGCATAGGCAAATGCCGCTGAACCGATGTGGATACCGAACCAGATGGATCTTAAGGCAGGCATCAGATCTGTAATTTCTCTTGGCTGCATGGCCGCATATAACAGGATGGCCCAGGTCATGAAAATACCAGGTGTCGTAATCCAGTCCGCATGTATGGCATAATGCATGACAATGAGAATCATCGCAATACCCCATGAGAACGTTGCGGCAAATTCAAACTGATTGGACATCGGCAGCCGGCCGGCCCTTATACCGCGGCTGACAAGGTATACCGTTGCCAGTACAGCACCTGCCATAAAGAGATACCAGGCATCCTTTTTGAGCTTTTCTTTCTTCCAGACACCTGCAATAAACTGAAGGACAAGACTGATGAAATAGACGATCAGCCCGGCAAAAAACAAGTAATCCATTATTCTCTCCTGTTCTTTAAAGCTATATGTATCATCATCCGGACATCTTCCGGTTTGTTCCCGTAGATATGATAGCCATCCTCATAGATACCGACCAGTACCGGCTGGAAGAGGAAGGTTAAGACAAATCCGATCGTCATGATCAGAAACGACAGAATGAGCAGAAGTGATATGATCCGGCTGCTCTTCTTAATGCGAAGTCCGGGATATTCCGTTGGTTTTTCAAAATGGAAATGCAGACCGCCGGCATCAACATCGTCCCCCGGGAAAGCAAGCATCGGTGTCATCTTCAGATCATTATCATCACTTTCTTGACTGTTATATTCCACAAGATTAAATGTATAAACCGGATTGGGATATGATCCGGTTACAGATGTAATCAGAGAGAAGTCATCTCCATCCTGCTTGAAGTCCGGATACAGGGCATTGAAGTAGATGCCTGTATGGCCATCCCTGGAAAGAAACACATTGTCTTCAAGATAAATATGATCTGTATTTCCATCATCATCTGTTATGGTTACTGAACCGATGGTTCCATATGTCTGCTGGTACACCTTATAATCACCTGATGCAGCAGGATGATTGACAGATATCTCTTTGAGACCGCTGGATGTGCCATTGGGAAGGGTGATTTTAATCTTGCTGCGATAATCCAGATCACCGGATTGATCTTCAATGTGGAAGGAATCCACATAAATCTGTGTGCCGTCATCAAGAGTAATCGCGTCTTTCGGCATGCAGGTCTGATCTGTGACCACCGGCGTATACATGGCCAGCGCAAAGAAGATCACGGTCAGCAGGATGCCTAGATGCGTAATGAACATACCATATCTGCCGAACCTGTTCTTTTCATAGACCTTCACGCCGCCTGTTTCTGTCTTATGACAGTGGTGCTTTTTCAATGTATCCTCAATCAGTGCCAGTTCTTCCCGGGATGCCGGCACATCTGCTTTGCCTTCAGATATGGCGCTGATTTCTTTCTTCGGATCAATGCGGCGCCATCTGAGAATGGAACACATGGCAAGGTTGATACAGAGCAGCATGACAAGCACAACAAAATACCAGCTTGTAAAAACATGGTCCAGCTGTAATCTCAGCAGTAAGCCATAACTGGAATAATTGCGCACATAATACATCGCCTCTTCACCCTGGGGGATGACACTTCCTGCAATAGAGATCAGTGCGATCAATCCCAGAAGAATCAGTCCGAACTTCATGGATCTGAGAAACTTGATAACCTTCTTCATAATCTACCCTTAGAAAAAACACCATCCACCTTCGCGGATGGCATTTTCGAATGCATTCAGTTTCAGAACATGGCAAGTGCCTGATCAGCCAGCTTTTCTGCCTTATCCAGTGTTTCTTTGGTCAGGCTGCTGTTATGGACACCTTCACTGTTTTCAACAAAGACGAAGTCCCAGTAGAACTGGGCATCACGATAAAGCGAACGGACTTCTGCAATATCTTCATCGGACATTGTTCCATTAGCGACAGCATCTGTCAGCTTATTATCAAGTTCAACAAGCTTTTCGCCGATTTCGGTTTCCCGGTTCGTTGTTTCATCCTGAATTTCCTTGACCTTTGTCTTCAGGGCTTCAAGATCTGAATGGCACCTGGCACATGTGCTGTTCATGATCGTATCGCTCTTTAATGGTGAAATCCAGTAATGACTAGTGTAGGTCGTACCATCTTTTGCTGTTTCCTTAGCCATATGACAGTCAGCACATGTCAGATTCATGGATTTATGAATACTTCCTTCACCATAGAAAGTCTCAAACTCCGGATGCTGAACCTTCAGCTTGCGCGTACCTGTAGACTCATCCACCCAGTCCGCAAACTGATTGCCTTCCGCATCTTTCAGTGAATTCTCATAGGCAAGAATATCATCCGGATTCATTGTATCCAGACTTTGATACCCAA
Source organism: uncultured Erysipelotrichaceae bacterium (assembly GCA_900319505.1). Lineage (GTDB taxonomy): Bacteria > Bacillota_I > Bacilli_A > Erysipelotrichales > Erysipelotrichaceae > Bulleidia. The sequence goes on along the minus strand of ONOV01000213.1, from coordinate 693 downwards.
GCGTTGTTGCCTTGGTTTCCGGATCAAAATAATATTCCGTATGGCATTGTGCACAGGAGAGATCAGCTGCCGGCACCGTATTCAAATCATCTCCCAGTGCATCGGCCAGATATCCATGTGTAACATACATCTCACCTGGGGTATTCTCATGGCAGTGGAAGCACCCGAAGGGATCCTGTACCTCACTCTTGAAGTCATCGAACGCCATGGCATAGACACTGTCGCCTTCATTCAGTACTTTCGCGGTAAAATCCGATGTTTTGCATGTAAAGCAGTTTGCCAGCTTATGCGGTCTTCCTGTAGCATACAGATCATCAATATCATAAGTATGACCTCTGGCACTGCCGTAAGATATCGCAAAGCCATAGCCCTCATACAGTGTCTTGATGTACGGCGACTGTTCAATATAGTCAACCACTTCATCATTTTCATTATTCTGCATGAAGGACTCATACTCATTGGCAAATTCTGAAGACCAGTCATCTGCTTTTGTGACCGTAATACCTGTACCCGTTTCTGCTGCTTTTGCACCCAGCTCAACTTCTTTTTGTTCTGGTTCTTCCGGCTGTATATCAACCGTCATTTTTCCTGCATTATCTTTCCCCAGAAGGCCGAGTCCAATGGCAACGATGAACAAACCTGCGGCCGGCAGTTCAAATTTCCATTTGCTGTTCATAAATTTTCCTCTAGTCT
>ONOV01000010.1 GCA_900319505.1 uncultured Erysipelotrichaceae bacterium | reverse complement strand
TTATTTTGTTAATTTGGTGCTTTTGTCGCAATTCCTTCAAGTTCAGGACTTTTGGCCTGGATATATGTTCCTATACCCTGCATAATATAAATAGATTCAATTTGGTTTCCTGCTAAGCATTTGCGATATATGCCGTAAATTGCTTTAAATCGATAAAATATGCCTGCATATATCCTGACAGGAAAACAGGATATGGCAGGCTGGTTTCCTTATATCCTTTTTTATCTTGGAAGATACAGTACAGCAGAAGTACTGTTTCAGATAGGAGAAAGAATACTATGCAGAAAAGAAGAATTCTCTCGTGGGCGTTAAGCCTCACCATGACAGGCAGTTTACTGCCTGCCATGAATCTTGCGGTACAGGCCGCCTCAGCGCACAGCGTTACCATTCTGTACACCAATGATGTACATGGTGCGATCAATGGCTATTCCACTCTGGCCGGCTATCGGAAACAGCTGGAAAAGGATGGCAGAACCGTCATCGTTGTAGATGCCGGTGACTCTGTACAGGGTGAAGTTATTGATCAGCTCACCAGCGGTATGGCCTCTGTGGAACTGATGAATCAGACACCCTATGACTATGCCGTACCGGGCAATCATGAATTTGACTACAAGGTACCGCAGTTTCTGAAGTTTGCAGAAAGCGCACAATACAAGTATCTCAGCTGCAACTTCACAAAAGCTGACGGTGCGGCCATTGACGGCGTTGAAGCGTATGCCATCAAAGACCTGGGAGACTATCAGATCGGCTTTGTCGGCATCTCTACACCGGAAACATACACCAAGTCAACTCCGACCTACTTCATGGATGACAATGGCAATTATATCTATTCATTTAATGAAAATGCTCTTTACAGTAAAGTACAGACGGCTGTCAATGATGTCAGGGCCAAAGGAGCGGATTATGTTGTGGCAGTAGGTCATACCGGTATGGATGGCACGCAGAAGGAATGGAACACCCAGTCCATCATTGCCAATACAGACGGTATTGATGCCTATATTGACGGGCACTCTCATGAAGTGATCCCGGGACCGGATTACAAAGGCAAAACATTCACCAATAAGGATGGCAAAGCCGTAATTGAAACATCCACCGGTACAAAGTTTGCCAATATCGGCAGACTGGATGTAGATATTGCGGCAGATGGTTCTGCTGCAGCTAAATCACAGCTGATTCAGACTGATACAGCTAAGACAGCCATTACTTCTGCGGAAGCCAAGGCAAAGCAGGCAGAAGTACAGAAGACAATTGATGCCGACAATGCCAAAGTTGCTGAAATGCTCAGTAAAGTGGCAGATGCGGAAGCTGATCTTCGTATTACCGATCCTCTTACCGGCAAGCGCATGATCAGAAGCAGAGAAACCAATGCCGGTGACTTTGTCGCCGATGCCTACCGCAGTGTATTAGGTGCTGATATCGGTATTTCCAATGGCGGCGGTATCCGTACCGATCTGAAGACCGGCACGATTACGGTTCTTGATCTCAATAATCTCAATCCGTTCGGCAATGACTTATGTGTCGTCAAAGCAACCGGGCAGCAGATTCTTGATGCCCTGGAGCATGCCTCCCGCAACCTGCCGAATGAAAACGGCGGCTTCTTACAGGTATCCGGATTAACTTATGAAGTCAATACAGATATTGCAAGCCCGGTAAAGGTAGACGAAAAGGGAAGCTTCAAGGAGATCCCGGCTGGAGCGCCAAGACGTGTCAGCAATGTTAAGGTCAATGGCACAGCTATCAATCCGACATCCACATATACCGTAGCCGCAAGTGAATATATGGTTATTGACTGCGGTGACGGTATGACGATGTGGAAAGGTGCTGCTGTCGTCAGCAACCCTGATCTTAAAGACCATGATGCTTTGATCAAATATGCCAAAGAAAAATTAGGCGGTAAGATCGCAAATGACAAGTACGGCAATGTCTATGGTGACGGCAGAATTACCATTAAGGGTACCGTTTCCATGTATCGTCTCTACAATCCTAACAGCGGCGAACACTTCTACACATCTGACCAGAAGGAACATGATAATCTGGTATCTTTAGGCTGGCATGATGAAGGAACAGGCTGGAAAGCACCGTTATACGGCGATCCTGTCTATCGTCTTTATAATGCCAATGGCGGTGAACATCACTACACAATGGACGCAAAGGAAAAAGATACATTAATCAGACTGGGCTGGAAGAGTGAAGGTGTTGGATGGTATTCTGACCCGAATCAGACTGTAGCCTTATACAGACAGTACAATCCTAATGCCTTTGCCAATAACCACAATTACACAGCAAATGAAAATGAGAAGAATTACCTCCTCCGTATCGGCTGGAAAGATGAAGGTAAGGGCTGGTATGGTATCAGTAAATAAGCGTTCACAATCTGTGCCAGCGAATTAGGTGAAATGCCTGCAGGAAACTGCAGGCATTTTTCAGTCGATTCAGCAGCTTCATACTGAATCTGTCTGTTGAATGATCAGAACTTATATCCTCTTTTCTTTCATCAGTTATCAAGGAGATAGAGCTGTTTCTGTGCTGTATCAGAAGGTTTACTTATGCCATTTTCCCATTTCACAATGGCTCTTATATCTACCCCAGGAGATTCTGAAAAAGCATTATGACTCATTTTGAAAATATCCATGCGGAGCATTTTTACCTTTTTGACATCATATTAAGTGGTGTCAGAAATATTGCCCATGTCTATTTTTTTCTTAATGTATTAACTTTGCGTCAGAAGTATTTCTTCAATCAATTTACTTCAGTTTTGATGTTTTTGCGGAAAGTTAAATATCCCCCTGCACGTGATGTGCAGGGGGATACTGATGTTTACTGAAGTATCAGAGTAAGTGAATGGTAGAGAAGACAACGGCCAGTGTGTTGGCTACGGTAGACATCATCTTGATGAAGATATCCAGAGCGACACCGACGACGTCTTTTCTGGTGTCGCCTACGGTGTCACCGGTAACAGCTGCTTTATGGGCAGGGGAGCCTTTGCCGCATCCCTTGATACCGCCGGATTCAATGTACTTCTTGGCATTATCGAAGGCACCGCCGGAGTTGCCCATAAACAGAGCCTTAGGAATAGCACAGATGGTAGCACCGATCAGAATACCGCCGACAAACTCGGCACCGGCAATGAAGCCGCCGATGATCGGGATGACAATGGCCATGACGGCAGGTGCCAGCATCTTCTTGAGGGCCTGGTTGGCTGCCATTTCAATCATCTTGTTGTATTCAGGTCTGACTTTTCCTTCCAGTACACCAGGTACAGAGAGCTGTCTGTCGCCTTCATCAGCCATGAGTCTGGCGGATTCAATGGTGTTGTCAGTCAGGATAGCAGAGAAGTATTCGATGAGGGCACCGCCGATGACGGCACCGGCAATGACGACATAGGATGCGATATTCAGAGTAGGAACTGCTTCTGCTGCAGTGTAGTTGGCAACATAGGCAACGATCAGGGATACCGCTGCGAATGCGGCAGAACCGATGGCGAAACCTTTACCAATGGCAGCAGTTGTGTTGCCGACAGAGTCGAGCTTATCTGTGATTTCTCTGACTTCAGCATCAAGATGGCAGCTTTCAGCAAATCCGCCGGCGTTATCAGCGATCGGGCCGAAGGCATCGATGGATACGGTTGCGCCTACAAATGACAGCATGCCTAGAGCTGAAATCGCAATGCCATAGGTGCCGCAGAAGTAGCCGGAAAGGAACAGAGCAATACCGATGATCAGTACCGGCAGCAGACAGGATCTTGAACCGATGGCATCACCTTTGGTGATGACGAAGGCTTCGCCTTCGGTGGCGATTTCAGCCAGCTGTTTGGTCGGTTTGTAATCCGTACTTGTGTAATATTCAGTAATGAAACCGATAGCGACACCGGAGATGATGCCAAGCAGAGCGGAAATCCATGGGGAGATCCAGCCAAGCTTGAAGTCATCATAGAGCTTGATGCCCTTGAACAGCAGCATGCATCCGATGAAGGAAAGAACAATAGTAATACCGGCTGCGACCCAGTTGGAAAGGTCAAGTTCATGTTCCGGATTGTCACCCATTTTGCGGATGGATGTGATCATCATGGAAAGCAGGCAGGCTAACAGTCCGCTTCCGGCCAGAATGATCGGGAACAGTGTTGAGGACTGGTAGACGGCTTCCATGCCGGTTTCACCTAATGCCTGTGAGCTCTGGTAGATGGTGACAGCGATCATCAGGCCGGAAGCGATGGAAGCGACATAGGATTCCAGCAAGTCGGAGCAGTTGCCGGCGATATCGTTGACGTTATCACCAATGAAGTCGGCAATGGTGTTAGGAACACGGGAGTCATCTTCCGGCAGATCATGTCTGATCTTGCCCAGAATATCAGCTGAGATATCAGCAGCCTTTGTGTAGTTGCCGCCGGCAACACGGTTGAACATGGCAACGAGCGAACAGCCAAGGGAATATGTTGTCACCCGCATGACACTGGCGTTGCATTCCAGATTGACAAGCAGGCCATGACCGACTGAAGTGTGTGAAACACCGTTGAAGAACAGTAATACAAGCAATAAGCCAAGCGTACCGAAAGCCTGTACGGAAAGACCGGAGATGGAACCGCCCATCAGTGCAACCTTGACGGTTTCACCGATGCTCAGTGTTTCTTTGGCTTTGTTTGCCGTACGCACATTGGCGTAGGTCGCTGACTTCATGCCGATGATACACACACAGGAACTCATGAGGGCACCGACTAAGAATGTAATGCCGCATGTTCTTTCAATAAACAGGGTGAAGACAACCGCCATGATCAGTGTGACAATGGCAATGCTCTTGAACTCCGTACGGACGAAGGTATTGGCGCCTGAGCGGATGATTTCGGCCATTTCGACCATGTCCTGATTGCCTTCCGGCAGCCTCTTGATGGAGCCGTAGTTATAGAAGACATACGCAATTGTTGCTAGGGCCACTAGCAGAAAGATAATCCACCATATCATGATAAGAACCCCCTTACTATATGATGATGTCTGGAATAAAATCCTTTGAATTCATTATCAGACTTTGTCAAATGATTCGCAAGTACTTTCTGCAAGCGGTTACATTATTCCGTACTCAATGTTCAGACTGTATAATAAAGGGCGTATAAACAGGAGGATGATAAAATGCCATGTACAACCATTCTTGTCGGTAAAAAGGCAAGTTATGACGGGTCAACCATGATTGCCCGCAATGATGATTCAGGGGGAGGAAAATATACTTCCAAGAAGTTTGTAATCGTTCATCCCGCCGATCAGCCAAGACACTATAAAAGTGTGCTCAGCCATGTTGAGATTGATCTGCCGGATGATCCGATGCGCTACAGTGCCATGCCGAATGCACAAAAGGGAGAAGGCATCTGGGCAGCCGGGGGCATCAATGAAGCTGATGTCGGCATGACTGCGACGGAGACGATTACTTCCAATGCAAGAGTATTGGGTGCAGATCCGCTGGTTGAGTATCAGAAGAAGACGGAAACGGAAGAAGAGAAGATCGGCGGGATCGGTGAAGAGGATCTTGTGGTTCTTGTACTGCCCTATATTCATAATGCCAGAGAAGGTGTATTAAGACTCGGTTCTTTACTGGAACAGTATGGCACCTATGAGAATAACGGCATTGCCTTCAATGACCATGATGAGATCTGGTGGATGGAGACAATCGGGGGCCACCA
>ONOV01000026.1 GCA_900319505.1 uncultured Erysipelotrichaceae bacterium | reverse complement strand
TCTGACGCAATGGGCTGACTGTCATTGAGACAGACATTTTCTCTGATCTGCTGTTTGTACAGCGTATTATTCCCGCTCCGGCCATACAAAGCTCTTGGCTGAAGCGATCGCAAAAGGTGCCGGTGGATATTCTCTATGTCGGCGGTGTTCTATGCCTATGGGCTTGACACCCATCTCAAAGACTGGCTTTCAGCCCTGGATGTAAAACAGGTCAGACATGCCATTTTCTTTTCCGCTGCCTGGCTTTCCAAGCATTCCCCTGCCCTGATCCACAAGGCACTTCAGGACAAGGGCATTCAGGTCTTATCTGAAACCATCTACTGCAAAGGGAAAGCCAAATGCAGCACAGCTGAAGGAAGCAGAAGAAACTGCCCGGCGCATCAGTGCCTGAAAGAACAGGTTTCTTTCATCTGTTTCAGAATGAACTGCACATTTTCTGAAAACATCTGTCAATTTCTGTCCGGTATCCCGTATAATGGCTGAGGCAGGTACACAGTATGATTAATAAGAAAAGAATTGTCGTAAAAGTAGGTACATCCACACTCACCAGTGAAATCGGAAAACCGGATCTCAGGCGCTTTGAACAGCTTGCCCGGGTTCTTACCGGCATCCATAATGAAGGCTATGAAGTTGTTCTGGTTTCCTCAGGTGCGATTGCGGTTGGGGCCAATAAGCTCAGGATGAAGGAAAAGCCGAAAGAACTGCGCTACAAACAGGCAGCAGCAGCGGTCGGCCAGTGTTCCATCATGTTCTGGTATGACAAGTTCTTCAGTGAATACAACCAGGATGTCGCCCAGATTCTCTTCAACTCGGATGATCTGACGGTAGAAGAGAAGAAGGAAAATCTCTCCAACACCATCAACACCCTGCTGGAGATGGGCATCATTCCGATCATCAATGAAAATGATTCCGTTGCCTATACGGAAATTGAATCCAAGGACAGACTGTTCGGTGATAATGATAAGCTTTCCGCTCTGGTTGCGATTCTCTGCAATGCCGGCAAGCTTGTCATCTTCTCTGATATTGACGGTTTCTATGATAAGGATCCCCGTTTCTTCACAGACGCAAAGCTCATTGACCGGATTGATGAAATCAATGAAGACACCTATAAGCTGGCCGGGGGAGCCGGATCAAGACGCGGTACCGGCGGGATGCGCACCAAGCTTGAAGCAGCTCAGCTTGCCATGAACCAGGGCATCAGCACCATCATTACAAACGGTTCCCATCCCGAAAAACTCTATGATGTTGTCGAAGGAAAGAAAGTCGGCACACTCTTCAAGAACAGACGCAGCTGAAGTCTGTTCTTTTGTTTTCTTCTTCATCTTTTCGATACATGATGATACTATGCCTGAAGTATGAAGAAATATCTTGGTCTGGAACGTCTGAAAAATAATGAACTGCTTTACCACTATACAAAATACACGGCTGCTGCCTCGATTCTCAAAACAGGTTCCCTGTAGCGACCGAAAGCTCCTTTCTCTCTGATTCCAATGAAAAGAGCTTCATTCTGCACATTGCCCAGGAATATGTCGATAAAATTGAGAATCAGGCCTGGCATACGCTGCTGAGCGAACAGATCCTCGATACCAAAGCCGAATTCCAGCGTCACGACATCTTCGTCCTCTCCTTTTTTTGAAGCAGCGGATGCCATCACCCTCTGGTCCGAATTCGGTGAGGAAACCGGCTATAACCTGGCCTTTGACGGCAGAGAACTGCTGCACGACATTGAAGCAGAACAGAAAATCTACTGCCATGCCCGTGTGCTTTACAGCCATGAACGTCAGCTGGAATTGATCCGTACGCTGTTTGAGCTGTACTGTCATAAACTGCGCATTGCCCTGAACATCTATGCCATGTTTTTCAAGCAGGAAGTATTCCAGGCGGAAAAGGAATACCGCATTGTCTTTAAGACAGCTGCTGAAAGTCAGATTCATTACCGCATCAAGGAAGGTTTCATAAAACTATTAATTCGGTCTGAAACCACGGCCCTTCAGGGCCGGTTTTAGCTTGTTCCTTTCCTTGTATATTCAATAGATT
>ONOV01000121.1 GCA_900319505.1 uncultured Erysipelotrichaceae bacterium | reverse complement strand
GTAAAGTATGTATGCAACAGTTAACGGTTTGAATTATTACGATATGCATGATGCAGTGCTGCAGAGTGCTTCTTTGATGTCGCGCCAGTTCACGCTGGTGCTGGATCAGGTTTACATCAAAGCGGAACATCCTGCTAATCGCGATATTGTGACCAAACGCACCAATGACTTCCGGATGGTCTTTGATGATGTCAGTTCACTGTCTCTTTATGAGGAAGGCTATGAACTGTTTGATGCGGATATGAAGCCATACCGCAAGGTAGAAGATAGAAAAGTAAAGGATGAAGATGTCAGCTATGATCTGGAACATATGGCCGGGTGTGAAGTGGATGAAGCGCTTGTGGAACAATTGGAAGATGGCATTCACTTCACTTTGCGGCTGCTTGTGGAAGATCATACCTGGCGTATTGAAGTGAATGCCAGGGGCAGTCATGAATCCTTTGCGCGCTTCATGAGCTTATAGGAATGCAGAGAAGAACAGTGACTGCCATCCTCTGTACAGCTTTACTGTGCAGCGGATGTACATTCGGGTTTGATGATGCCCTGAAACAGGTACAGCAGGCCGTTTCACCAACCCCGTCCCCTTACCCGGTCCATGAAAAAGAAACCAGTACCTTTTACTACGATCAGCTGAGTGAAGCACAGAAAAATATCTATGAAACCCTCATGCGGGCTAAAGACAGCTACGCAGGCCATGTGGATCTTGGCGCGGTGAAAGCAGATGATTTTACGGTTGCCTATCAGGCTTTTACCCTGGATAATCCGCTGGTGTTCTATGGACAGACCTATACCTGGACCGGCTGCAGCGATGGGGATACCATCACAGCCATTGATTACAGTGAAGGCGGGGATTACCGCAGCCAGGAAGCTGAAATCAGAAATGCAGCCCAGGCCGTTGTAGACAGTGTGCCTGTGGAAAGTGATACCTACAGCAGAGTGAAATACTACTATGAGTGGATCATTGAAAATACGGTGTATGGCTCTGAAGAACATGATCAGGATGTACGCAGTGTTTTTCTGGATCATCAGAGTGTATGCTCCGGCTATGCCCGGGCATTCAAGCTGCTGTGTGATCTTTCGGGTATTCCCTGTGCGGTTGTAGAAGGCACTGCCAATCATGCGGCCCATGCCTGGGATCTGGTGCAGATTGAGGGCATCTATACCTGGGTGGATCCGACCTGGGGTGATCCGGTGTATCTGAATGAAACTGACGTCTCCCATATCAACTATAACTATCTCTGCGTCCCGGATGATCTGTTACTGCTGACCCATACCATCACTCATTCAGCCGGCAGTAACGAAAACACCATTCCCGATGTCTTCAGCTATCCTGCCTGCAGCGACTGGTCACTGGAATACTATGTCCGCAATGGCTGTTACTTTACCAGCTACGACAGACTGACGCTGTATAACTGGTTTATTGCCCAGATTGATGCCGGGCGAACAGCTGACATCGCTTTTCAATACAGCGATGATGCAGGCTATCAGGCGGCGGCAGACGATCTTTTCAATACCGGCGGCTACATGCGCACTATTCTTGCGGCGCGTTATAATAGCGTTACAATCCACTATGAAACAGATGATACGTTAAGAGTCATATCCGTGTCATTAGAAGGGTGAAGAATGGAAAGAAAAGGACTGATCCTGGAAGGCGGCGCCATGCGCGGCCTGTTTACCGCCGGGGTGATTGATGAGATGATGGAGCAGGGTGTGAGGTATGACGGCTGTATCGGTGTATCGGCCGGCGCCGCCTTTGGCTGCAACTACAAATCACATCAGATCGGCCGGGTCTTACGCTACAACAAACGCTTTGCACATGAAAAGAAATACTGTTCCTGGTATTCCTGGCTGACAACAGGCGATCTCTATGGGGCGGACTTCTGCTATCATAAACTGCCTGACGAACTGGATATCATGGATGTAAAAACCTACAACAGTGATCCCATGCATTTCTATGTGACCGCAACCGATACAGCGACTGGAAAGGCAGTCTATCATGAACTGGATCACCTGGATGATGAGGCATATGAATGGATGCGGGCTTCCGCATCCATGCCTGTTGTATCAAGACCCGTCAGACTGATGGGCAGATCTTTACTGGATGGCGGTATTTCCGATTCCATTCCGGTAAAATTCTTTGAAAGCATCGGCTATACAAGAAATGCTGTCGTACTGACCCAGCCAAGAGGCTATCGCAAAGGCGCGCAGAGCGGCATGAAGATTCTTGCCAGGCTTTTGAAGCAGTATCCGGCCATTGTCAAAGATCTGAAGGAAAGACATATTATCTATAACCGGGAGCTCGATTACATTGATCAAAGAGAAAAAGAAGGAAAGCTCTTTGTCATTGCCCCGCCGCATGAACTTAAGATCGGCAGAACAGAGCATGACACTGAACGTATGGATGAAGTGTATCAGATCGGCCGGCAGACCATGAAAGAACATATTTCTGAACTGAATCAGTTCCTGAACAGGGACTGATTTTTCATCTCTGTCCTTAACTCTCAATTCTTTCTTGTAAGCGGTTGCGGGGCGTGGCAGAATACAGGCAGAAGAAAAAGAAAGAGTCATTTTCATGAGCAGAATTATTGTGATCGGCGGAGCCAATGTTGATTTATGCGGCTCCAGCATCAGCCCATTGCGCAATTACGATTCCAATCCCGGCGAGATCAGTATTTCCTTCGGCGGGGTGGGACGCAACATTGCCCAGATCTGTGCTTTACTGAAGCAGAATGTATCATTTGTCACATGTTTTTCCAGTGATGCCTATGGCACCATGATGAAAGAAGACTGTGAGAAGCTCGGCATGGATACGTCCTACAGTAAAGTCGTAGACGATCTGCCAAGTTCCATGTACATTGCCATTCTGGACAGCAACCGGGATATGAAGATCGGCATGAGTGACATGCGCATCTTGAGAAAGATGGACCATGAGATGCTGGATCGGGTGCTTTCAGCCTGTGATCCGGATGACATGATCATCATTGATGCCAACCTGGATCTTGCCTGTATCGGCTACATTCTCGGCCATGCCGGATGTGCCGTTGCGGCAGACCCGGTCAGTGCCAATAAAGCTTCCCGCATAAAGCCTTATCTGTCGCATCTGACCATCTTCAAGCCCAACCAGTACGAAGCCAATGAGATGAACGGCATCTTCATCAAAGATGAAGCAAGTGCCGCCGAAAGTGTTGCCTGGTATCGGAAACAGGGCGTGAAGGAGATCATCATCTCCATGGCTGACCGCGGGGTCGTGTTCGGCTATGATGATACCGCTGTATGGCTGACCCATAAGCCCATTCAGGTAGCCAATGCGACCGGCGGCGGTGATACGCTGCTTGGCGCCTATGTGTCATACCGTCTGAGCGGACACAGTGAAATGGAGAGCATCCGCTACGGCATGACGGCCGCCGCAGTCAATATTGAGCACGATGCTGTGCGCAGAAGAAGTCTTGATCCTCTGTTTATTGCAGAGAGCATAGAAAATATGAAGATAAAGGAGAAAAAACTAGTATGAGTATCAGAGTCAATCCGGAAGTACAGAAAGCATTAGATGAGGGCAGACCTGTTATTGCCCTGGAAAGCACGATTATTTCCCATGGCATGCCTTATCCGCAGAACGTAGAGACAGCCAACAAAGTAGAACAGATTATCAGAGATCATGGCTGTGTACCGGCTACTGTAGGTATTGTGGACGGTGTCGGTGTTGTCGGTCTGAATAAAGAAGAAATCGAAGAAATGGGCAAGAGAGGCCATTCCATTCCCAAAGTATCCAGACGTGATCTGCCGATTGTCATGGCGGAAAAGAGCTGGGGTGCTACAACAGTCGCCACAACGATGATCCTGGCTTCTAAGGCCGGCGTTGAATTCTTTGTGACCGGCGGTATCGGCGGTGTGCATAGAGGTGCACAGGAAACATTCGATATCTCCGCTGACCTGGAAGAGCTGCAGAATACAAATGTCACTGTGATCTGTGCCGGTGCCAAGGCCATTCTTGATCTGCGTCTGACCATGGAAGTACTGGAGACAAAAGGTGTACCGGTATTAGGCTATCAGACCGAAGACCTGCCGGCTTTCTACTGCCGTAAGAACAGCGACGGCCTGAAGGTCGACTATGCTGTCAAAGATCCTGAGGATGCTGCCCGCATCGTAAAGGCAAAGAGAGACCTGGGCCTGACCGGCGGTATTCTCATCACCAATCCGATTCCGGAAGAATATGCGATGGACAATGCCGTGATTGACAAGGTCATTGCGGATGCCATCAAGGAAATGGATGAAAAGGGCATTCATGGCAAAGAGTGCACACCGTTCCTGCTTGCCAAAGTGGCAGAGATCACCGGCGGCAATTCCCTTAATGCCAACATTCATCTTGTCTTCAATAACGCTGCGGTCGGTTCTGAAATCGCCAAAGCCTACAGCAAGCTCTAAGCTGATGTTCTCCCGCTGCCCTGCTGCAGCGGGTTTTTTTGACTTATTCCGGGGAAAGAGAAGCCGGGTGTCAGGAAGGGCTGGGGAATGTTATAATCAGTTAGACGCGGGGTAAAGATTTATGGCAGAACGTACAAAAGAAATGCCGCTTCCCTTAAGCAGGGAAGAGTTGGTAAAAGAACTTGGACATCTGGGTGTAAAGGAAGGACAGATCATAGAAGTACATGCAGATCTGTCGGCTTTTGATTTTGTCATCGGCGGAGCCAGAACCGTAGTAGATGCTCTGCTTGAAACAGCCGGGCGCAACGGAACGATCCTGATGGCCGGGGAAACAAAAGACAACAGTGAACCGAGTGAATGGGAGAGCAGCAAATGCGAACCGTATATGTACAAATCCATCCGTGAAGCCATACCGCCCTATGATTCCCGCAACAGCGATCTGAGCGACCGCGGTGCCATCACTGAAAACTTCCGCCACAGATCAGGAGTGGTGACAACCTCCCATCCGCAGGTATCCTATGCGGCCTGGGGCAGATATGCCAAACTGCTGTGCAACCACCAGTCATTGAACTATCCGCTGGCTGAAGAAAGTCCGGCAGCCCGGATCTATGAACTGAAAGGCTATGCCTTATTGATGGGATGTGACTTTGACAGTCTGACTTCCCTGCATTTAGCCGAATACAGAACAGATGATCGTCCGATTCATATCGGCGGGGCATGTGTCTCCACCGCCGGCGGTCCCCAGTGGCGCTCTTATCTGGATCTGCATCTTGACAGCAGGGATTTTATTAATGTGAAAAACATCATGCTGAAAAAGAACATGATACGCCAGGCCGTCATCGGCGGCTGCCGCTGCATGTTCTTCTCCATCATTCCCGCCATTGATGAAGCAACCAGATGGCTGGAAAACAATTCCATTTACGAACTTTACCGGTGAACTACTC
>ONOV01000115.1 GCA_900319505.1 uncultured Erysipelotrichaceae bacterium | reverse complement strand
GGTGCTGCCGGCTATATTGCCTGGAAACATCATGCTTTCGGCGGTTTTGATGCGGCGGCTGATCCTGGACTGGAAATGCCGGGTGAAAATTAATAAAAATTTCACAAACAAAATCACTGATGTGTTAAGATAACAGCGGTGATTAACATGACATCTAATAAAGTACCGAAGGCAACGCTGCAGAGATATCCCGTGTATCTGAAAGCGCTGCGTAAACTGAAGGCGAGCGGACGGGAAAGAATCATGTCCAAAGAGCTCGCTGATTATGTCGGCATTGAATCCACAACCATCCGCCGTGATTTCTCCTTCCTTGGGAAACTTGGCAAACAGGGTTATGGATACGATGTGGAAAGCCTCATCAATATCTTTTCGGAAGAGCTGGGCGTCAACTTTGCCGAGAAAATCATTCTTGTCGGCTGCGGCAACCTTGGCAAAGCACTGCTGAACTACAACAACTGGAATCATGTCGTCGGTGAAATTGTCTGTGCATTTGATATTGCCCCTGAGAAAGTGGAACATGCGTCTGTTCCGGTATATGCTTTGAAGGATATCAGAGAGAAGATGCCGGAAGGATGCCGGATTGCCATCCTCACCATATCTCAGGATGTACAGGAAACCGTTGATCTGCTGGTGTCTGCCGGTATCAGAGGCATTGTCAGCTTCTGTACCGACCACTTTACGGTTCCGTCCGGTATCTTTGTCAAACAGGTGGATGTTGTTTCGTCCATCCAGGAACTTGTATTTGAGACTAACCTCATAGAGAAATAAGGAGATAGATGAATATGCCAGTTGAAATGAGCATCCGTGAGTTATATGAACTGACTTCCCAGGGAACCAAGCTGGAGAAGGACCAGGTAGAAGATGTCCAGCTGCAGGGCTGGATCCGTACCAATCGTTCCGGCAAGAACGTATCTTTCATTGCCCTCAATGACGGAACATACTTTCTGAATGCCCAGATTGTATACAGTGCGGATACATTAAGCAATTTCGCTGAAGTCGGAAAATATCTGACCGGTACAGCTGTTTCCGTGATCGGAAAGTATGTGGAAACCCCCGGCAACAAACAGCCGTTTGAAATCCAGGCAACCGAGATTGTGCTGGAAGGGGCCTGCGACAGCTCCTATCCGCTGCAGAAGAAGCGTCACAGCTTTGAATACCTGCGGCAGATCGGTCATTTAAGACCGCGTACCAACACTTTCTCAGCCGTCTTCAGAGTCAGAAGCGTATTAGCCATGGCAGTGCATACCTTTTTCCAGTCCCAGGGTTTTGTCTATGTGCATACTCCGCTCATCACATCCAACGATGCGGAAGGCGCGGGTGAAACATTTACTGTAACCACCCGGGAAGACGGCGACTATGAAAAAGACTTCTTCGGCAAACATGCCACATTGACCGTATCCGGTCAGCTGCAGGCGGAGGCCTATGCCATGGCATTCCGTGATGTCTATACATTCGGTCCTACTTTCCGTGCCGAAAATTCCAACACCACCAACCATCTGGCCGAGTTCTGGATGATTGAGCCGGAGATGGCTTTTGCGGATCTGGACTACGATATGGATGTCATTGAAGACATGGTCAAGTACTGCATTTCATATGTGCTGGAAAACTGCCCGGAAGAAATGAAGTTCTTCAATGAAAGAATTGATACGGGTCTTCTGGAAAGACTGAACAAGGTGAAAAACAGCGAATTCCGCCGCATGCCTTATACAGAAGCCATTGAGATCCTGAAGAAGGCTGTGGCAGACGGCGTGAAGTTTGAAAACGATAAGATTGAATGGGGCATGGACCTCATGACGGAACATGAGCGCTATCTGACGGAGAAAGTCGTAGACGGCCCGTTATTCCTGACGGATTATCCGAAGGATATCAAGGCATTCTATATGAGACAGAATGACGACGGAAAGACCGTTGCGGCTGTTGACTGCCTGGTACCGGGCGTTGGTGAACTGGTCGGCGGCTCTCAGCGTGAAGAGCGCCTGGATCTATTGGAAAAGCGTATGGATGAGCTCCATATGAACAAGGACCACTACCAGTGGTATCTGGATCTGAGAAGATACGGCGGCTGCACGCATGCCGGTTTCGGTGTCGGTTTTGAACGTCTTGTTATGTATGTAACAGGCATGGAAAACATCCGTGATGTCATTCCGTTTGCCCGTACACCGCGCAACCTCGAATTCTGATAAGGAGAAACCATGGCTGAAGAGTACATCCTCAAAGAAAATCCGGACGGCACGAAGATTACGGTTCATGATGTACAGCAGGTTCTGCTTGTCATCCTGAAGGACATTGATGCCATCTGCCGCCGCCATAACATCACCTATTGGCTCAATGGGGGCAGTGCCCTTGGGGCTGTGAGGCATAAAGGCTTTATCCCGTGGGATGATGATGCGGATATTGCCATGATGCGGGATGATTTCAACCGCTTTATCGATGTGATGAAGGAAGAATGTCCGGACCGTTATGTCTTTCAGTGCTTTCAGACAGATGATCGCTACAATGTTCTGATTCCGGGCATGAAGATCCGGATGAAGGGGACGTATCTGAAGGAAGTCAATTTTCTCTTATCCAACCGCTGCACCGGCTATGAAGGGTGTGACGGCGTATTTGTGGATGTATTTGTCTATGACTATGTTTCACCGGATCATTTCAGGGATCTGCCGCCCCGTATTCTCAATCAGATTCTCATGGTGCCGGAAGTGATTGCGGATAATCTTCTGCATATCAATCCGATCGGCATCAAGCGGCTGATCATGAAGAACACCATTGCCTATGGAAAGAGAAATAAAAAGAAACATTCCGACTATGTCGGCTTTGATCTGACCTGGGTATGGAAGAGTCCGATGAAGCCCTTCATCTTCCGCTGTGAGGATATTTTCCCGGTACAGTATGTGCCTTTTGAAGATACCCGGCTTCCCATTGCCCACCATCCGCATGAATTTCTGACGATGGGCATCGGAGAGGACTATATGACCCTTCCGCCTGAGAATAAGCGGATGGCCAAGCATATCGAAGAAATTAAACTGAAGGAAGATTAATGTTATATCAGGCTAGCGGGGCATCGAAGTATTTCGGTGCCGATACGGTATTTGAAAATATACAGTTTGAAATCAAAGGCACGGAAAAGATCGCTATTGTCGGCCGTAACGGCTGCGGCAAGACGACCTTTTTGCGGTGTATGGCAGAGGAAGAAAAGTTTGACAAAGGGACCATTTCCCGTCCCAACTCCCTCACCATCGGCTATCTGGCCCAGAAAGCGCTGAGCCATGATGACTGGACGGTCAGACAGGAACTTGAAGTCATCTATCAGCCGGTATTTGATCTGGAAAAGCAGATGAAAGAGCTGGAGAAGGTCATGGAACATGACGCCTCCGAGGATGTTCTCAATCGTTATGCCGCCCTGCAGGAACGCTATGAAAGCCTTAACGGCTACAACTGGCAGTCGGAGATGAAGACGGTGTTTACCCGGTTCGGCTTTTCAATGGATGAGCTGGATAAGAAGATCGGTGAATTCTCCGGGGGTCAGAAGACCCGCATTGCCTTTGTGCGCCTGCTCTTATCCAAACCGGATATATTACTGCTCGATGAGCCGACCAACCACCTGGATCTGGAAGCGATTGAATGGCTGGAAGGCTATGTCAGAAACTACCCCAGAGCCGTTGTTGTAGTATCCCATGACCGTATGTTTCTGGATCACGTCGTATCGGTTGTCTATGACATGGAATACGGAAAGATGAAGCGCTATGCGGGCAATTATTCTTCTTATGTGGAACAGAAGAAGAATGACATGGAACGGCAGAATGCGGCCTATGAAAGACAGCAGAAAGATATCCAGCGCCTGCAGCAGCTCATTGAAAAGTTCCGCTACAAGGCAGGCAAGGGTGCCTTTGCCCAGTCCAAAATGAAATACCTGGAGCGGATGGATAAGATCGAAGAAGTCAAAGCCGATACAAAAACATTTCATGCCAGCTTCACCCCGAACATCAAGGGCGGTGAAAAGGTACTGGAGACAGAAGATCTTGTTATCGGCTATGATCATCCCCTGACTGAGATCACCATGAAGATGATGCGGGGCGACCGCATTGCCATCATCGGTCCTAACGGCACCGGCAAGTCAACCTTTGTCAAAACGCTGATGGGTCTTGTCCCGAAGCTTGGCGGCTCGTATCTGTTCGGCCACCAGATTGAAATCGGCTATTTCGACCAGCAGCTGGCCCAGTTTTCCAGCGGCAAGACTGTACTGGAAGAGCTCTGGGATGAACATCCGGAAATGGACCGGACGGAAATCCGTACGACACTCGGCCGGTTTCTGTTCAGTGCAGATGATGTGTTCAAGTCCGTTGATGTACTTTCCGGCGGGGAGAAGGTCAGACTGAGCCTGGCCAAGCTCATGCTGCAGCACAGCAACCTGCTGATTCTGGATGAACCGACCAACCACCTGGATATTCCCGGCAAGGAAGCTCTGGAAGACAGTCTCAAGGACTATACCGGCACATTGTTATTTGTGTCGCATGATCGTTACTTCATCAATCGTCTGGCCACCAAGCTTCTCATCTTTAAAGACGGTAAAGCGGTCTTTGTCAATGAGACATATGAAGAATACATGGCCCATGAACTTGAGCACGAAGAGGTGCAGAAGAGCGAGGAGCCGGCAAAGAAAGCGGATGTAAGACCGGCCAAATCACCGGAAGCCATCCGGCGGGAAATCGCAAGGCTCGAAAAACAGATTACAGCAAAGGAAAATGAACTGGAAGAAAACAGAGCCCTTCGCTTTGATCCGGAATATTACCAGGACAGTGAAAAGATGGATGCGCTGGATGCCCATATTGATGATATTCATAATGAACTGGCGCATCTGTATCAGCGCTGGGAAGATCTTTCTGATATGTAAGAATACAGAAAGGCAGAAAAACGATGAACGAATGGTCAGAAATCGTCATTGAGCAGTACTGTTCCACCCATCATTCGAAGAAGACAGGAGTTTCCGGCCTGGATGGTGGAGATGATTTTCTGTTTAATTACTGAGGCTGAAGCAGGTGGTGCTTCCGGCTGAGGTCTGTTTTAGCGCTCTTGCATAAGAAAAAAAGAACTTTTGTACTGTTTTCAGATATAATAGACATAGCAATTGAAAGAAGGAGTGAATAACCAATATGTCAAATTGCATCGTAGCACAGTCCGGCGGACCCAGCTCCGTCATCAACGCAACCGTTGCGGGTGTTGTCAAAGCCAATCAGCTGAATCCGCTCTATGAACACGTCTATGGCGGACTCAATGGTATTGAAGGTATTCTGCAGGAGAGATTTGTTGATCTGACCAACATGAGCGAAGAGGAGAATCTCAAGCTCAGACAGACACCGTCTTCTGCTTTAGGTTCCTGCCGTTATAAGCTGAAGAGAGATAATGTCGCCGACTTCGAAAAGATCATTGCAATCATGGACAAGTACGACATTGAGACACTGTTCTATACAGGCGGCAACGATTCCATGGATACCGTCGCAGCCTTAAGTGAATATGCGGCCAAGCACAACATCACCAACCACAGATTTGTCGGCTGCCCTAAGACAATTGATAACGACCTGATGGAAACAGATCACTGCCCTGGCTTCGCATCTGCTGCCAAGTTCATCGCTACGACAGAACTGCAGTGCTGGTATGATGTCAACGTCTATCCGGCAAGCCGTAAGGAAGTCTTCATCCTTGAGACAATGGGCCGTGATGCAGGCTGGCTGGCCGCATCCGCATGCCTGTCCGGCAAGGTGGATATCCTGATTGTACCGGAAGTTGCTTTCGATAAGGAAAAGTTCCTGAAGAGAGTCAAGGAAATCGTTGAAGAGAAGTCCAAGTGCTTCGTTGTTGTTTCTGAAGGTGCCCACTACGCTGATGGTACATACATCTCCGCTGGTGAAGCCAAGAACGATCTGTTCGGTCATGCCGTGCTCGGCGGTGCCGGTGAAACACTGAAGAACATGATTCTTGACAATGACATTGCCCCTCGCTGCAAGGTTCAGGATCTGTCCACTGCTCAGCGCTGCCATGCCACAGAACAGTCTCTGGTCGATGTAACAGAGTCTTTCCGCCTCGGTATGTCTGCTCATGCAAGAACTGCTGATCCGAAGTTCACAGGCAAGATGGTCGGTGTCAGGAGAAGAGCCGGTGCAGATCACTACGATGCTGAGTTCTTCGCTGTTGATGCTGATAAGGTAGCCAACTATGTCAAGAACTTCCCGGTAGAGTGGCTGCAGCCTGACTACAAGGGAATCACTCAGGAAGCAGTAGATTACATGCTGCCGCTGATCCAGGGCAATCCGGTCATCCTCTATGATGAAAACGGTCTGCCTGCTTATGTAACACCTTATTACATGAGAGACGAGAAGTAATTCTGACTGAATTACAGGCATTCATGGAATTCCATGAATGTCTTTTTTTTTTACAATTACAGGAATGGAATATTACTATGGCAGTGATTTCCTCAAAAAAGGGCATGAAGGTAAAGCTTGTCAAGGAACCGGATAATCAGTATGACAAAGAAGCGATTCTGGTTAAAATTAAAGGTCTTGGGGCGATTGGACACGCTGCCAACAGTACAAAGACGGTTATCGGGGAAAGCTGCAGTGCCGGACGCCTTTATGATCATTTCAGGAAGAAGGCAGAGGGAAGAGTGATGTATGTGACATCACGCGGCGCATTGTGTAAGTCTGGAGACTAGGAAATCAGATTGTGTTATCATACCTCGTTGTGAGGTAAGCTATGAAGAATATCGGTATTGTTGCGGCAGTTGAAATGGATGCCGTAAAGACATTGTATGGCGATGCGAAAGAGAAAAAGGTATGCGGCGGGTTTGATGTGTTTGTCTATGAGAAGGCAGATGTCAGACTCTATGTTCTGCATTCCGGTCCAGGGGAAATTTCAGCGGCCAGCGCTGCGCAGGTACTGATCAGTGAGTGCCATTGCGAACTGATTGCCAACTTCGGTGTAGTCGGGGGACTGAGCGAAGCGATGAATCACGTCAATGTGGCTGTAGTTGAGAAGGTTGTGCACTATCAGTTTGATACTTCGGAAGTCGATCATTGTGAGGTCGGTCTTTATCTGAATGAATATCCGACCATATATATGCCGGCCACAAAGGAATTAGTGGATAAGGCACTGGAAGTGGAACCTGATTTAGTCAGAGTGACATGTGCTTCCGGTGACAAGTTTGTTGGTCTGGCAGAAGAGAAGAAAGAGATTGCTGAAAAGTTCAAAGCGGATATCTGTGAAATGGAAGCAGCCGGCATTGTTAAGACAGCCAACCGCAACCAGGTGCCGTGCATTCTCATCAAGATGGTAGCGGACAGTATTCATGGCGGTACGGATGAGTACTGGAAGATGCTGGAATCTTCCAGCCTGAAGTGCCTGAAGGTACTGGATCATATTATTGATGCACTGTAAAGAAAAAGCAGATCGCAATGATCTGCTTTTTGTCTATGGCGGAGAATAAGGGATTTGAACCCTTGCACGCTTGCACGTCTAACGGTTTTCGAAACCGTCCCCTTCAGCCGCTTGGGTAATTCTCCAATGCATAGGAAAGTATACCATACAGGCGGATGAAATGGCTATGGAAGAAATGGTATCATAGAGCTGTTAAAGGAGTAAGAAAGAGTAATGAAATTCAATGAGATGGTATATGAACGGCCGGACATGGAAAAGACTCTGGCAGTTCTGAAGGAAAACAGGAAGAAGCTTGAAACAGCAAAGAGCTTTACAGAAGCTGAACAGGCTTTCCTGCAGGAGGAGAAGGATGAAGGACATATTGAGACAATGTATACGCTGTCGCAGATCCGTCATGATATTGATACAAGAGATCCTTTCTATAAGGAAGAGAATGCTTTCTGGATGGAACAGCTGCCTTTTATTGAAACCGAAACACAGGCCTTTACCAGAAGCCTGACCCACAGCACATACAAAGACGCATTTGAAAAGAAATACGGACATCTGTATTTTCTGAATGCCGAGATTGCCGAGAAGGCCTTTGATGAAAAGATCGTGCCAGAGCTGCAGAAAGAAAATGCGCTGGCCCAGAAATATGAGGATTTATTAGCCAGTGCACAGGTGGAATTTGAAGGAAAGAAATATACGCTGAGTCAGATGGAGCCGTTCAAGAACGATCCGGATGATGAAAGAAGAAAGCAGGCCTGGATTGCGGAAGGCACATGGTATAAGAGTGTTCAGCCGGAAATGGATGAGATCTATGATGAACTTGTGCATGTACGTGATGAAATGGGAAAGAAGATGGGGTATGACAGCTATACCCGGCTTGGCTATTACCGCATGGAAAGAAACTGCTGGGACAGAAATGATATTGAAAAGTTCAGAGAAGCAGTGGTGAAGTATGTGGTGCCGGCGGCAGAAAAGGTATACAGAGCCCAGGCTGCGCGTACCGGATGCGCTTATCCGCTGAGTTTTGCGGATGCGGATCTTTCTTTCCGCTCGGGCAATCCGAAGCCTCAGGGCGCTGACGAAGATGTTCTGCAGGCAGGACTCAGGTTCTACAGTGAGCTGTCCCCTGAGACAAAGGAATTCTTCACCATGATGCTGGAAGATGAGCTCATGCATACAGCCAGCACAGAAGGCAAGGCCGGCGGCGGCTACTGCACGATGATTCCGGATTATCATGTGCCTTATATCTTTGCCAACTTCAACGGCACCCAGGCTGATGTGGAAGTCATCACCCATGAAGCAGGCCATGCCTTTGCGGCATGGATGAATCGCGGCCGCATTCCCGCAAGCTATATCTGGCCGACTTCGGAAGCCTGTGAATGCCATTCCATGTCCATGGAATTTTTCGGGGAACAGTGGGCGGAAGACTTCTTCGGCAAAGATGCGGCCAAATACAGATATGCGCATCTGGCCAATGCCCTGAAGTTCATCCCTTACGGTACGGCAGTGGACCACTTCCAGCATGAGATGTATGACCATCCCGACTATACGCCATCCGAGCGTCATGCGGTATGGAAGAAGCTTTTAGGCATCTATATGCCCTGGTACAGACTGGATGGGGAAATTCCTTTCTACAGTGAAGGACAGCACTGGCAGCTCAAGCACCACATCTACAGCTCTCCGTTCTATTACATCGATTACTGCCTGGCCCAGACCGTATCGCTGGAATTCTGGGCGATGATTCAGGATGATATGGCTGAAGCATGGAAAAAGTATATGAAATACACCCGGATGGGCGGTTCTGATACATGGGTAAATATGCTGGAAAGGGCAGAACTTGACAGTCCCCTTGAAAGTGATACACTGCAAAACGTCGCAGAAAAAGCGGGGAAATGGCTGGAAGAACATGAACCGCTGGATGCGTAGAGAACACTTTTGATAATGCGTCTTCTGAAGGGCGCATTTTCCATTATAAAGAAAGATGGGTGAAAGGTATGGAGATCGATGCGATCATGAAGCTGATCGAAACAGATGAGAAAGTCCGCCAGCAGGTGGACAATGTGTACGATCAGCGTCAGCAGCTGAAACAGGCGATCGAGAATGAGAAGAAGAAACTCTCAGATGAAGCCTGGGCCGCCGTGAATGCACGTGTAGACAGTACAAAGAAAGAGCTGGAGGCACAGGTCAAGGCTGAGGATGAAAAGAATCAGGCTTACTATGACAGTGCTTCTGCTCAGCTGCAGTCTGTCTATGAAGCCAATAAGGAAAAATGGCGGCGCATGCTTTATGATAGAGTTCTTGCCGAAGATGAGGAATAAACATGGAAGAGAATGAAGCTTTGAGCGCAAAAGCCAGAGCGATGTTCGGAAAACGCCTGCAGACAGATGACTATGAGGCTTTGCTGCAGAAGAAAACCATCGGGGAGATCGTGACCTACCTGCGCAATGACACACTGTTTGTCAATACGCTGTCAGGGGTCAATGAGAAGGCTGTGCACAGAGGCCAGCTGGAAGTACTGCTGCGCCTGAGTCTTTATGAAAGACTGAACCGGCTCTTACGCTATGGCGGTGCGCATGCGGCGGAGTTTCTGGTCGGGGCATGTATGAATACGGAGATTGATATGATTCTGCTCTGTATCCGTTCGCTCATGAACCATGATGAAACCATGCGTTCCCAGATGATCACCGAGATGCCGCTGTATATGGAAAAGTACATGACGGTTGATCTGCATCAGCTGGCCCATGTGGAAAGCTATGATGAACTGTATGAAGTGCTTGCGGATACCCCGTACAGTGCGATCATGCGCAAGTATTCAGGCAGGCCGGTGGAAGAGATTGATCTTGTCGGGATGGAATATGATCTGCGCCGCAGCTATTTCCAGCGCATGTACCATCAGGCATCCGCCATCGCTTCCGGTGAAACGCTGCAGACGCTGCAGAAGCTGGTGCGCATGCAGGCTGAACTCAACAGCCTGGCGGTCATCTATCGTCTGAAAAAGTACTTTCAGGCTGATCCTGAGATTATCCGCCAGTCCATTATTCCGGTACAGTGCTTATTCAGTGAACGGGAAATCAATGAAATGATTGAAAACGCCACAGGGGATGAGGTGGCAGATGCCATTACCCGCAGATACCATCACTATGTGAAGAATACCCGTTTCACCTACATTGAGAATTTTACGGAGCGCATTATGAAAAATGTATACTACAGTGCCATGGAGACAAACCCGGATGCCTCGGTTGTGCTGATCAGCTACATGCATTTATCCCGAATGGAAATCCGTAATATTATCAATATTGTTGAAGGTGTCCGCTATGGCATATCCAATGATCGGATCAGGACACTGCTCGTGTATTAAGAAAGAAGGCCGTCAATGGCAATCGTAAAAATGAAATTTGTGGAGACAGCCGTGGATGAAGCACATCTGGATGATGCGCTCATGAAAGGGCTGGGCTCACGGAAAATCGATGCGGTCGAAGCTAGCGGCATGGTAACGGAAGACAATGGAGGTGTTCTGCTGTCCGCCGATAATCCCTACAGTGATTATCTGCAGACGCTGGACAACTTCGCTCATTCCGTCAGCTATGAATTCGATCGGGAAAGAAAGCCGAAAGCAACCTACCGTGAAGAAGAGATCCAGGCATTTCTGAAGGAGATCGATGACAAGTTCGGCGTCACATCCGATGCGGAACAGGTCATCCTCACCCCGGAAGATGAAAAGGCAATTGATGCCTTGAGTGAATGCGGATTTGAACGCATTCATGCCTGCAAGTATCTGGACTTCGCGCTGGGAAGGATGCCCCGGGAATCCTTCCCGAAACTGACGATGTACCGGGATGTGAACTTTGTTCATCATCGTCTGTATGAAAATGCCCAGTATGTATGGATGATCATCGTGACATCTGACTCCTATGCGCCAGAAGTGAAAAAGATCTTTGAGTCGCTTTACTTCGAACCGATGGAAATTCCGGCTTATGATGTCCATAAAATGCTGGAAGAGTATAAGGAAAGACTGGATGATGTGTATGCCTGGTGTCTCTATCGCAGCCGCATCATTGAAAACTACAGGTATGTGGCAAAGTTCAAGGATGACTGTGTGTTCTCCGGTTTTGTACAGGCGGCTGATGTGGAAGAGTATGAATCGGTATTCGGGGATCTGCCGGTGAAGTTCACGGTGAAAGAGCCCGCCGAAGAGCCGCAGTTCAAGTGTCCGACGCTGCTGAAGAACCACTGGTTTGCGCGGCCGTTTGAACTGTTTGTGGAGATGTATTCTCTGCCGGCTTATTGTGACTTTGATCCGACTGCATTCTTTGCCTTCACTTACTGTCTTCTGTTTGGCATCATGTTCTCGGATATGGGCCAGGGACTGGTACTGCTTGTGCTTGGACTGTGGCTTGAGAAAAAGAAGAACAGCAAGCTGTTCGGTATTATCGGCCGCTGCGGCATCTTCTCCACGATCTTCGGATTCCTGTTCGGCAGCTTCTTCGGCTATGAAGAACTGCTGACGCCGATCCATGAGGCATTGTTCCATACTAATGGAAAGCTGTTTGATGTCATGGCCAATCAGAATACGATGACGCTTCTGATGGGCGCGCTTGTGATCGGTGCGGTATTGATCATCTGTTCCCAGTGCCTCAACATCTTCAACAATGCAAGGCAGAAGAAGTGGGGCGAAGTGCTGTTTTCTCAGAACGGCATTGCCGGTCTTGTGTTCTATATCTACATTCTGGCGGCGATGGGAATGCAGTTATTGAAGATGGGCAATCTCTTCACGTTCCCGCTTGTGATGCTGTGCATTGTGCTGCCGTGTGTATGCTTCCTGATGAAAGAAGTATTCGAGAAGCTCATGAAGCACGAAAAGGCAAAGCCGCATGGGGGATGGGGAACCTACATTACCCAGCAGTTCTTCGAAGTCTTTGAAATACTGCTGTCCTTCATCACAAACTCCATGTCCTATCTGCGTGTCGGCGGCTTCGTTCTGTCCCATGCGGGCATGATGCTGGTTGTCATGACGCTCATGAAGATGGTAAGCCATGGCGGGTTTGCGGTACTGATCTTCGGCAACGCGTTTGTCATGCTGCTGGAAGGTCTTGTTGTAGGCATTCAGTCCTTACGACTGGAATACTATGAAATGTTCTCCCGGTATTACACCGGGGGCGGTGTCAAATATGAGGTTACTGCCGCCTGAGGCAGATATGGTCAATTGAACCAGGAGGAAAAATATTATGTTAACTGCAGGTGATTTTCTTTTACCGCTTGTTGCGGTCGTTCTCATTATCGGTCCGTTATGGATTATTGCGAAAAAAGGTGTGAACCAGGTCAATGCCAGGGCCAGAATCTTAGGTCAGATTGCGATGTTTGCCGGTGTCATGCTGGTATGTCTGATTGTCTCCGTACATGGTTTTGCCGCATATGCTGAAGATGCTGCGGCAGAAGCTGCTTCCAGTGCCAAGGGTCTTGGCTACATGGCTGCTGCAATTGCCGTTACAGGTTCTTCCCTGGGCGCCGGCTATGCCGTTGCCAAGGCTGCTCCGGCTGCCATCGGTGCCATCAGTGAGAATCCGGATAACTTCGGCCGTGCCATCATCTTCGTTGCACTTGGTGAAGGTGTTGCCATCTACGGTCTTCTGATTTCCATTCTGATTATCAACGCTCTTTAAGGCTTTGCTTATGAAGGCGTACTGTATCAGCGATAACACAGACACTGTGATGGGGATGCGCCTGGCAGGGATTGAAGGCGAGGTCATCCATGATCGTGAGGGTATTCTGAAGAAGCTCAATGAACTGATTCAGGATGATTCCATTGCGATCATTCTGATGACAACCCGCACAGTTGAACAGGTCAGTGATACCGTATCTGAATACAAGCTGAATCTGCCTAAGCCTCTGATAGTAGAGATACCGGACAGACATAACTCAGGCAATATCAGTGCGGCCATTGATGCTGCGATCAGCGATGCCATCGGCATCAAGCTTTAAAGAGGAGTAACAGACGTGAATAACGAAGAAGAAGATAAGATCCTTGAAGCAATTGAAGCAGACGTGAAATCCAATGCTTCGCTTGTTGAGGATGTACTGCAGAAGGAAACAGATTCCTTTCATGAGGATCAGCTTGCTTTCTTCAGAGAAGGTCTGAAGAAGGAGACAGACAGCTATCTGGAAAAGGAACTGCATGAAGCACGTCTTGCGGCTGCTTCAGCCTCTTCCCGCGATCAGATGGAAACAAAGAAGAAACTGCTGAGGCTGCGTGACCATCTTGCGGATGAGCTGTTTGATTCTGTCAGAGAGGATCTCAGAAAGTTTGTAAAGACACCGGAGTATGAGAAGTATCTGATGCGCAGTGTCAAATCACTGCCGGTCAGTGAGACAGGCGTGTTCATGTGCAGAAGAGATGATGTGCCGGTGCTCAAAGACGCATTGAAGAAAGAAGGCCTGTCAAACCGGGTAGAGGAAAGGCCGATGGAACTCGGCGGTTTCCTGTACCGGGATGATGCGGCCGGAAGAGAATACAGCTGTGTGCTGGAAGACAGACTGGAAGAAGAGATGGACTGGTTCCGTGCCAATTCCGGTTTCAAGGCACCTTCAGGAAAGGAGAACGCATGAGTACAATCTACGGAATCAACGGTTCAGTCATTTCGGTAAAGAATGACAGGGAACTGGCCATGCGTGAAATGGTCTATGTCGGAAAGAAACAGCTGCTGGGCGAAGTCATCCGCATGGATGAAGAAAAGACCATGATCCAGGTCTATGAATCAACGACCGGTCTCAAGACCGGGGATCCGGTGGTCGGAACAGGTTCTCTGCTGAATGCAACACTGGGTCCCGGCATTCTCAGAAATATCTATGACGGTATTGAAAGACCGCTGGAAGAAATTGCCAGAGAGCAGGGCGCTTTCATTGCCGAAGGCAAATCCATTCCTTCTCTGGATGAAGAAAAGAAGTGGGATGTCACAATGAAGATCAAGGCCGGTGATACGGTCAGAGGCGGACAGATCTTTGCGACCTGTCAGGAAACAAGCCTCATCGAGCACCGCTCGATGATCCCGCCGATGGTCCATGGCAGAGTCACCAAGGCTGTGCCAAACGGCAGTTACACGGTCAATGATGTCTTAGCTGAAGTGGAAGATGAAAAGACCGGAAAGATCAGCGAGATCCGTCTCAAGCAGAACTGGCCGATCCGTACACCCCGTCCGATTGCCCATCGTGAACCGCTGTCCATGCCGCTGGTGACCGGACAGCGTGTCATTGATACGATGTTCCCGATTGCAAAGGGCGGCTCCAGTGCGCTGCCGGGCGGGTTCGGTGCCGGCAAGACCATGATGCAGCATCAGATTGCCAAGTGGTGTGATGCGGATATCATCATTTATGTCGGGTGCGGTGAGCGTGGCAACGAAATGACCCAGGCGCTGGAAGAGTTCAGTGCCCTGAAGGATCCGAAGTCAGGCAAGTCTCTGTTAGACAGAACCATGCTGATTGCCAACACTTCCAACATGCCGGTGGCAGCCCGTGAAGCTTCCATCTATACCGGTGTTACGATTGCCGAATACTATCGTGATATGGGATATCATGTTGCTCTGATGGCTGACTCCACCTCAAGATGGGCGGAGGCATTAAGAGAAATTTCAGGACGTCTGGAAGAGATGCCGGCGGAAGAAGGTTTCCCGGCCTATCTGCCTTCCCGTATTGCCCAGTTCTATGAAAGAGCAGGCTATGTGGATACTTTATCCGGGGATAAGGGTTCCGTCACTCTGATTGGTGCGGTATCTCCGCAGGGCGGCGATTTCTCTGAACCGGTCACTGCCAACACCAAGCGCTTTGTCAGATGTTTCTGGGCGCTTGATAAATCTCTGGCCTATGCCAGACATTATCCGGCCATGAACTGGACGGACAGCTACTCTGAATATCTGCCGGATCTTTCCCGCTGGTATGCGCAGAATGTAGCCCATGACTTCCTGGATCTAAGAGAAGAAATGCAGCAGATCCTGCACGAAGAGAGCAGCCTCATGGAAGTGGTCAAGCTCATCGGTTCTGATGTGCTGCCGGAAGATCAGAAGCTGACACTGGAAATTGCCCGGGTGATCCGGGTCGGTTTCCTGCAGCAGAATGCTTTCCACAAGGACGATACATCCGTACCGTTAATGAAGCAGTATAAGATGATGAAGATCATCGACTATCTGAAACGGGCCTGCAGCGAGCAGGTAAAGAAGAAGATTCCGGTATCTCTGATGACTCAGACCGGTATCTTTGAGAAAGTCATCTCGATCAAGTATGATGTATCGAATGATAAGCTTGAAATGCTGGATGGCTATAACAATATGATTGATGAAGCACTGGCTTCCATCAAGTGAGAAAGGAGAACACATGGATCAGCAGATTTTAGGTTTAAGCGATGTCCGGGGTTCTCTGATTGCCCTGGACCATGTGGAAGGGGCTGCCAATGAAGAGATGGTCAACATCCTTCTGAAGGATGGCACAAAGCGGATCGGCCGTGTGGTTGAACTGGAAGGCGACCGGGCTGTCGTCCAGGTCTTTGAAGGCACAGACGGTCTGTCCCATACCAATGTGCGCACCAAGCTGTTAGGCCATCCGATGGAACTGGGCCTAAGCAGAGAGATTCTCGGCCGTACGTTCAACGGTGTCGGTACGCCGATTGACGGTTTCGGTGAGATTTATCCGGAGAAGTATGAGGATATCAACGGCAAGCCGCTCAATCCGGTATCCCGTGTGTATCCGCGCAACTATATTGAAACAGGAATTTCAGCTATTGACGGACTCAATACCCTGATCAGAGGCCAGAAGCTGCCTATTTTCTCCGGCAGCGGCCTGCCCCATGATCAGCTGGCCATGCAGATTGTAAGACAGGCCAGACTGACCGGGGAAGATGCAGAGAGCTTCTGTATTGTCTTTGGTGCCATGGGTGTCAAGAATGATGTTGCGGACATGTTCAGAAGATCCTTTGAAGAGACCGGCGTCATGGAGAAGGTTGTCATGTATGTCAATCTGTCCGATGATCCGATCATTGAAAGAATCATGACACCAAGATGCGCTTTGACAGCGGCTGAGTATCTGGCCTATGAATGCGGCATGAATGTACTGGTTATCCTGACGGATATGACAGCGTATTGTGAAGCCGTACGTGAGTTCTCCTCCAGTAAGGGTGAAATTCCTTCCCGTAAGGGCTATCCGGGCTATCTGTATTCCGATCTTGCTTCACTGTATGAAAGAGCCGGTATTATCAAGGGCGGCAGGGGTTCGGTTACTCAGATTCCGATCCTGACCATGCCGAATGATGATATCACCCATCCGGTGCCTGATCTGACCGGTTATATTACCGAAGGTCAGATTGTACTGGACCGTGATCTGTATCTGAAGGGCATCAATCCGCCGATCGGCGTTCTTGCGTCCCTGTCCCGACTCATGAAGGATGGTATCGGTGAAGGCTATACCAGAGCGGATCATCAGGATGTTGCCAACCAGCTGTTTGCCTCTTATGCCAAGGTGCAGGACGCAAGAAGCCTGGCTTCGGTCATCGGTGAAGATGAACTGAGTGAGCTGGACCGGAAGTATCTGAAGTTCGGAAAGATGTTTGAAGAAGTATTCATCGGCCAGGGCTTTGAGACAAACCGTTCCATCCAGCAGACCCTGTCCCTGGGCTGGGCGCT
>ONOV01000212.1 GCA_900319505.1 uncultured Erysipelotrichaceae bacterium | reverse complement strand
TCCCCGTCTTCTTCTTCATCTTCGCCATCATCGTCGTCATAGACATCTTCATCCATGACAAAAATATCGTTGTCTGAGCACCAGTCAAACAGCTCTTCTTCATCTGCTTCACTGAGCTTGTTCTTCTCGGCAAAGTCTATCACATCTTTTTCGGTGATCTGCTTATCGCCCGCTGCCGCATCCTTCAGCTTCTGCTTGATTTCATCAAGAGACAGTAAAACATCCTGTTTCTTTTCAGCCATAAATGATCACTCCAATCTATTTCTGTTCGTGCCACCATTTTACAATAATTCGCCAAAAAGAAAAACAGACCCGTAATCGGATCTGTCCAGTAAAGCTTACTTCAGGCCGTACTTCTTGTTGAACTTTTCAACCTGGCCGGCTGCCTGAGCGAATCTCTGACGTCCTGTATAGAAAGGATGGCAGTTGCTGCAGGAGTCAACTCTGATTTCCTTTAATGTGGAGCCTGTTTCAAACTCAGCACCGCAGGAAGTGCAGATGACCTTAGCCTTGTAATACTTAGGATGAATTCCGTCTTTCATAATGTCCTCCTTCTGCCTTACGCCTCTATGCGTGCGTAAAGAAAGTGCACCCGTATATTAGCATTCTCCTCTTATTCTGACAAGCAGAAATCAATTTTCATCCACATCCCGGATATATCTGCGCATTCTCTGATAGATATCCTGCCGGATCATCCAGGCTTCTGCCCCGATGGGCAGAACAAACGCATCCTTCGTTTCAACCAGCGTCTCAATGGAAAGATCAGCCAGAGCCTTGCGGTCCAGAAGCGAAGGATCATACAGCGACAGCGTCAGGCGGTGATAGGAAGCAGATACGGATCTGACATTCGGCAGACCGCCGCAGGCCTGCAAAAGACTTTCTGTCACCCTGCCGCAGCGCTCCGGATCAAACAGGCCGATGGCAAGATGTCTGAAGTACAGCCTTGTTAACAGAAAATATATCACAGCATACACCAGGCCGATGATCACCACTTTAGTTATAACCGGCAGCAGCGTATCATAGCGGCCATAGCTGATCAGCTCTCCCAGCGTACCGGGCTGGGCTGCCATGGTCAGACTGTTTGTGGTGATATAGCCAAGATTCACATGCAGAGCATGACATAATGCAAACATCGACCCGGCCAGCAGAATATGCATGAGATACAGCAGAGGACAGAGCGCAGCGGCAGCGATCATTAACGGCAGAGAAGTACCGCCGAAGACAGATACCAGGGCACTGACAAGCAGCAAGAGCCCCGTCTGATGTCTTTCTTTGCTGCCGCTGCTGATGGTAAAAGCCGCTGCCAGGCCGGCAGGCAGGGCAAAGATATGCATGATGTAGTAGGGCGTAAACAGCTGGCCTACGGTTTCAGAAAGCTTGCCGGAAGCCAGCTGGGCCTGCCATAAGCCGGCATCTCCATTGAATACCGTACCGGCAACGGATGTCCATGTACCGCCATATGTACCATACCAGAAAGGCTGGCGGATCAGCGTATTGAGGTTCAGAAGCGACAGAATCTGATCCAGCATGCCATAGCCGGCAAGATGTGCCCCATCCATGTCCGCCGCAATGGCTTTAAACACAGCATCCAGGCCATGGTAGAAGTACGGCCAGAGCAAGGCAATGACTGCTCCCGCCAGTGCACTCCAGAACAATGACAGCAGAATGATACGGGCATTGATGCCAAGGGCACTGTACGGCCGCACTAAAGACCTTGCATAAACCCGATGCATCACCCAGCGCGTCAGCAAGGCCGCACACATTGCCCCGATTAATCCGGTCTGCAGAGGATAATACGTCACAGAAGTGCCGGTATACGCCTGGGCCTCACTGTAGGAAATACCCATGATTGAAGAATAGGCAGTACTGGCCAGA
Source organism: uncultured Erysipelotrichaceae bacterium (assembly GCA_900319505.1). Classification (GTDB taxonomy): domain Bacteria; phylum Bacillota_I; class Bacilli_A; order Erysipelotrichales; family Erysipelotrichaceae; genus Bulleidia. Next base: position 293 of record ONOV01000212.1, on the reverse strand, counting down.
CTTCCCCCTGATACCAGCATCGTCACCACCAGAAACATGCCGTACGCCATGATCATGGCGGCTGCCCCGCTGTACCTGCTGTCTTCTTTCATAACCGCCTTCAGTCCGAACCACAGTGGAAAATTCACCACAATAAAACTGCCTGCTCTGCTTAAAAGCATGCCTGCACTGTACATCAATCTGTTTCCTACCTCATAGGCATAGGTGCCATTGCCATTGGCCAGATAGCTGCCTATGGTCAGAAACACACACCCTGCCAGCACAATGCCGATCGGCACTTCATATGTATCATA
>ONOV01000039.1 GCA_900319505.1 uncultured Erysipelotrichaceae bacterium | reverse complement strand
TCTCTTTTCCATCTTATCCAGAGCCGAAAGGCTCAATACTCTTTCTCTTTCAAACCGGTCAAAGCGGATCTCAACACTGCCCTCTTTGAAATTGATCTTCTGAATCGTTCCTTCGCCGAACACCTTATGAAAAACCCTGTCCTTTTCATGAAACGGCAGTTCATCTCTGCGGATGGAAACACCAGGTCCTTTACGGATCCAGTTTTCTGTCTTACGGATCAGATCCTCAGGCAATTCTTCATCATACTGGATGTACGGCCGGTCAATGTCCAGAATAAAGCGGGAAGGATAACGGCAGGTATTGTTGAAGTTGCGCCCTTCGGCATCACTCAGGATCAGTCCCTTCTCAGCTCTTGTCATGGCCACAAAAGCCAGTCTTCTTTCTTCTTCCATTTCCGTTTCGGAAGTGATTTTACGGCTTGGGAAAATACCTTCGTTCATGCCGGCCAGAAACACATAGGGAAATTCAAGACCTTTGGCGGCATGAACGCTCATCATCTTCACTTCATCCTTATGATCTTCCATGTCCGTATTTGTATACAGGGCAATCTGCGACAGATAGGTCTGCAGATCCGTTTCCTCACCGCAGGTCATTTCATATTCCAGTACGGACTGTTTGAGCTCGGCAAGATCATCCAGCCTCTCCTGTGCCCCTTCTGTTCTGAGCATCTTCTCATACCCGCTGTCTTCCAGAATACCGGTCAGCATTTTTGAAATGGGCAGATCGCTCTGATGGCGGTATTTTTCAACCAGGCTGATGAACTGCTTTGCCTTTGTACCGGTAAAAAGCGGATCTTCCAGATGTTCATTGAGACAGGCATAAAGGGTCCTGCCGCTTTGGGCCGCAAGCTGTTCCAGATAAGCCATGCGCCGGCGGCCAATGTTGCGTTTAGGCTGGTTGACAATGCGCCGGAAAGAGAGATCATCCTGCCGTGCAATCATACGCAGATAGGCAATGGCATCCTTGATCTCCATCCGGTCAAAGAAGGATACGCCGGAATAGATCCGGTAGGGAATCTCTTTTTTTATCAGTATCTCTTCAATCTGCCTTGAAACATAATGCGCCCGATAGAGAATCGTCATATCCCGGTAGTTCACCCCTGTTTCATGAAGCTTCTCAATTTCAGCAGCGATGAACTCTGCTTCCTTTTCCTGGGTTCTGGCATGGTGATAGCGCACCGGCTTACCGGAAGGCAGCACCGGAACAAGATTCTTTTCAATCCGATTGCGGTTTTTTGAAATCAGCGAATTGCAGGCCTGCAGGATTTCCGGGGTGGAGCGGTAATTTTTCATCATCATGATCGTCTTTGTGTCATGATGGGATCTTTCAAAATCAAGAATATAGCCGATCCGGGCCCCGCGCCAGGTATAGATGGTCTGGTCCGGATCCCCCACCACAAACAGATTTTCATAATACCCGCATAAGGATTCCATCAGTTCATACTGCAGCGGATCAATATCCTGAAACTCATCCACCATGATGTATTCCAATCGCTTCTGCCACTTCAGATGCACCGCTTCATCCGTATGGAAGATATGCAGCGTCAGAATAATCAGATCATTGTAATCCAGCCCGAAGCACTTTCTTTCCTGGTACAGATAGCCATAGAACAGAATGTCCTTTACTTCACTCGTCTGCCGGTATTTTTCTTCCAGATCCTTTAGAGAAAGATCAATGAGATCATGAAAGTAACTGCGTTCCGTGATGCATTTGCGCATTTCAAACATATCCCTTGCCTGAGAATAGGTCATGTCCCGGGAAGTGAGATTTCTTTCTTCATAGATGATATTGAGCATGTCATCGATATCCCCATTATCGAGTACCATGAAGCTCTTGGGATAATGGATGACATGGCTGTCTTCCTGCAGCACAGACACACAGAAGCCATGGAAGGTATTGATATAGCCTGTGTCGGCATCATCGGTAAGCGCATGAATACGCTGGCGCATTTCACCAGCGGCCTTGTTGGTAAAGGTGACACAGAGAATATTGCCGGGTGAAATCCCCACTTCATTGACAAGATACGCAAAGCGTCTTGTCAAAGCCCGGGTCTTGCCGGAGCCGGCCCCGGCAATGACTGCCACATAGCCTTCGGTCGCGGTAACGGCTTCTTTCTGTTCTTCATTGAGATCTTCAAGAATATCTTTCATACTCATGATTATAGAAGAAAAAAACACGCAGGTCACTCTTCCTGCGCGCTGATTCCAAGGTATGCTTTAAGCCCCCTGATTTCATTCTTTCCATCTTCATACCCCTGCCAGTACAGATCGCCGAGCTTGTTCATATCATCTTCAAACCTTCTGATCGTGATCGGCTTTGAAGGGGCAATGACATACAGTCTTTTTTTCTTTTCCAGCATGTCAAGCCTGTCCAGTGAGATATTATAGCGCGGTGCCTCTTCTGCCAGATCTTCCATGGCCTGCGGTTCTTTGCGATACATGTGATTGATGCCTGACGGCTTCTTCACCGGCTTGCGGTAGTCTCTGTCCCGCGTGCGGATGACAACAATCTTCTCATAGCCTTCCTTCAAAGCCCATTCATACGGCACCTTTACCCCAAGGCCGCCATCCAGATACTTCCTGCCTTCAATCTCCACCGGCTCGGATACATACGGTACCGTAGCACTTGCCTGTACAGCTTTAAAGATATCCGGACACTTTCCCTTTTCAAAGAAAACCGGCTTTCCCGTATCGATATCCGTTGCGACAGCCACAAATCTGCGGGGACTGTTCAGAAAATCCTGTCTGGCAAAACCGCCCTTATCAAACAGTTCCGTAAAAGCATATGTAAACCCGGTAATGCCGTGATCCTTTTTCAAAGCCCCGATGCCGCAGTAATTCTGATCATTGCGGTAGGTAAGATTCATCCGGCCGGGAAAGCCGATCTGACCGCTGACATAGGCCAGTCCTGACATGGCCCCGGCCGATACGCCGATGGTGCAGTCCAGATTGATATCATTTTCCATCAGGGCATCCAATACCCCCTGGGTATAGAGACCGCGCCATGCGCCGCCTTCCAGCACCATACAGCCATGCTGAAGATAACGAAGATCTGCCTGCCCCTGCGGCAGTTCATCTACTTTTTCATAAACTTCCATAGCTTCCTCCATTCAGATAAAAAGAAACATCATGTACATACTGCACATGATGTATTCTATTACACTTCACTCAGATTGGAATTGACAATACGCCCGGATTGCTCATTCAATCTTGCCGTATTCAACCACAATCTCATCCGGATCAGCCGCATCGCCATAGACCGGACGCAGGGTTTCCTCATAATCCTTATGGAAGAACTGTTCATCACCCAGAGTCTGAATTTCATCATTCAGGAAATCAGCCAGGGTCTTATTGCCTTTGGCAACAGCCGGAGCAATGGCATCATAATCTCCAAGCTGGGTAATCCCTACGGTATAGCCAGGATTGGCCTTGGCCCATGCCAGCACTTCCGTATTATCGGTGGAGAAGGCAGGTCCTCTGCCATCCAGTAAAGCATTGTAGGCATCCGCATATTCATCGTACTTGATGAGTTTGACATCCGGATAGTTTTCTTCAAAGTAGGTTTCAGCCGTTGTGCCTTTGGCAACAATCAGCTCTTTGAGATCATTGACATCCGTAATCACCGCACTGTCGGGGGAAACGACACCTAAAGCAACTTTCATATAAGGGGCTGTGAAATCAACCTGACTGGCTCTTTCATCTGTGACCGTAAAGTTGGCAAGGGTAATATCCACCTGTCCGGAATTGACAATATCGATACGGGCGCTCGGTGATACCGGGGTAAATTCAACATCAACCCCGAGATCCTTGGCAATGCGCTTGGCATAATATACATCATAGCCCTGGTAATCACCATTCTCATCCACATAGCCGAACGGTGCTTTATCACTGAATACCGCAACTCTTAACGTACCGTCTTTCTTGATTTCATCCACCGTACGGAATACCGTTCCTGTATCACTGGAAGAAGTGGAAGAAGCGGATCTGGCGGCTGCCGTGCTGCCGCAGCCGGCCAGTCCTACTGTTAAAAATCCTGCGAGTAAACCTTTGATCAGCTCTGTATGTGACATATTCTTATCCTCCTTATTTACTGAGCACTTTTCTCAGTTCTTTTTCTTGTATAGGTAAATGTATGCAGGAAGGCATCGGCCCGCTCCGTCTTGGGGTGATGGAAGAAGCCTTCCGGGGTATTTTCTTCCACGATCCTGCCGCCATCCAGAAACAGCACTCTGTCACCGATCGCTTCGGCAAACTTCATTTCATGGGTGACAATGACCATGGTCATACCCTGGTCAGCCAGCTCCATCATGACATTGAGCACTTCATGAACCATCTCCGGATCAAGCGCTGCCGTCACTTCATCAAACAGCATCACTTCCGGCTTCATGATCAGCGCCCGGCAGATCGCCACTCTCTGTTTCTGTCCGCCGGACAGTTCATTGGGATAGGCATCCGCCTTATCTTCCAGCCCGACTCTTTTCAATAAAGCTCTTGCTTCGGCTTCCGTCTCTTTCTTAGGCCGATGCGCTACTTTGAGCGGGGCCAGCGTGATATTGTCCAGCACGGTATAATGCGGGAAAAGATCATAGCTCTGAAAGACCATCCCAATCCGCTGGCGCATGGCATTCATGTTTTTTCCGCCATGCGTAATAGGCTGACCATCCAGGGTAATGGAACCGGACTGATATGTTTCCAGCCCATTCAGGCATCTGAGCAGAGTAGACTTGCCGCAGCCTGACGGTCCCAGAATGACAACGACTTCACCCTGATGGACATCAAAGCTGATGCCGTTGAGCACTTCGCTACTGCCGTCATATGATTTCACCAGATCCTTTACGGAAAGCTGTATTCTATTTTCCATCTTCCTTTCACCTCCACTTCTTTTCCAGATGCTTTGCATAGCTGCTGATCGGCCAGCAGATCAGGAAGTACAGCACAAATACTGCTGCATAGATCCAGAAAGCACCATCTGCGTATTTCATCCGGTTGGCATCAATAATCTGCTGACCGGTCTTAAGCACTTCAACAAGACCGATGATCTCTACAAGCGAAGTCGTCTTGATCATACGGGTAATCAGATTGATCAAAGGCGGCAGCAGCCGTCTCATGGTCTGAGGCAGTATTACATACCGGAACGTCTGTTTCCGATTCATGCCAAGAGCATAGGCGGATTCATACTGGTGGGATGGAATGGACTCCAGGGCACCTCTGACAAGGTCCGCCGTTTCGGCTGTTCCCCAGAAGGTGAATACCACAATTGCGCTTGTCTCTGCATCCATCATCAGGCCTGTCCATCTTGAAAAGCCATAGAAGACGATAAACAGCAGAACAAGCTGCGGCATGATTCTGACAAAGCCGAGATAGATCTGCGTTATGACCGTGATGATCCTGTTCCTGACCGTCATGACCATACCAAGCAGCGTCCCCAGCACCATGGATAATCCGGTTGAGATCAGCGCAATCCGGATTGTCACCCATAATCCCTCCAGAAGCCGGATCCAGTACTTGTAGTTGGCTAAAAGCTCAATGCCTGACTTTCCCATACCGCAGCCTCCTTTCCAGAACATAGGCCAGTATTGTCACCGGCAGGATGATGATCAGATAGAAGATGACAAGCATCCCCAGCGCTTCCGCCGTACGGTAGTCATTGCCCATCAGGTCCTTTGCCACATACATCAGATCCGGTACGGCAATGGCAGAGACAACTGAAGTTTCCTTGATCAGAAAGATCACATTGGCAAAGAAGCCCGGCAGAGCCACCCTTAAGGCTTGAGGCAGAATGACATAGCGCATCGTCTGTGCACTGCTCATGCCAAGCGACATAGCCGATTCTTTCTGACTCAGGGCCACTGCTTCCAGACCTGATCTGAAGTTTTCCGCAAAGTAGCTGCCGCCCAGAAACACAACCCCGGCAATCGCACTGGCTTCCCCGCTCAGCACCACCCCGATCTTAGGCAGACCAAAGTAGATGAAGAACAGCTGCACCAGCAGCGGTGTATTGCGGCTCAGTTCAATATAGACAGATGCGATCTGTCTCAATACCGGTATCTTTGCATACTGGATCAGACTGATCACCATGCCCAGGATCACCGCCAGCAGAATGCCGAAGAAGGAAATCCGCAGGGTAACCCCGGCAGCCGCCAGAAACAGCGGCCAGTATGACTGCATAATCGTCCAGTTCATAAGCCTCCTTTATAAAACAAAAAAACAGATGTACGCCTGCACATCTGCCATTCACTTCATGTATTCCACGTGTCGAAAAAGGAGCCTGCTCAGTACGTATGCAGAAATTCAGTTTTATGTTCAAACATACAACAGACTGCACTGTACATCTTCATGGCTGTTCCCCTTTCCTTGTCCAATACTTTACGCTTCTTTTTCATATTGTCAAGTATCTTTGTATGGATTGTGTATTATATGCCGGATCAGGCAATTCCCAGTTCTTCCAGGACCCTTGCCGCACCGTCATTGGCACACGTATCCGCCACAATATCCGCATGCGCCTGCACATTATCCTTGGCATTGCCAAGCGCAACCCCGATCTTTGCCTTATCAATCATCGGCGTATCATTGCCGGCATCCCCAAAGGCAATGACATTGTTCCATGTCAGCCCTTCATCCTTCAGCACTCTTTCTACCGCCGTACACTTGTTGATATCCTTCAGGAACACATCATACCCGCTGCGGTGGGACCAGGCAAAAATCAGATTATCCATTTTACCGACAAACGGCTCAATCCTGCTTTCATCCCCGACAATGAACGTACCCAGGGGAAGACCATACTTCAGATGATGCGTGCGCTTTGCGTCATCATTGACAATCAGCTCTGCTTCTCCCGGCTTCTTGGCATAGTTGGCCACAAAGCGATCATAATTGGCATAGGTGACAATCGCATCCTCAAACTTGAAACCAAGACCGATATCATTCTCAATACAGATCCTGGTGATGGTATTCATGTCTTCTTCTTTCATCGGATGTTTCTCAATGGTATGTCCGTCATGATCACACAGACAGGCGCCGTTGATCGTACCGATCCGCTCCATCGGCAGCTTAGCCATCATGCCTTTTGGCATGAGGGTATAATGTCTGCCCGTACAGATCAGCAGCCTGTATCCCTTCTGCAGTGCCCTGAACAGGGCCGCATACGTATAATCAGACAGATCATCCCAGCCCGAAGGCAGCAGCGTATTGTCAATGTCACATACAATTAATCTGATTGCACTGATATCTTCTCTCATTTTTTTCTCCTTGAAACTGTGTTATTATAATACCTGCATGTGCCCGTAGCGCAACTGGATAGCGTATTTGCCTCCGAAGCAAAAGGTTGTGGGTTCGAGCCCCATCGGGCACACCTGTCGGTCAGCTGATTCAGCTGACCTTTTTATTTTCTTTTTCCGGATGTATCAAAGTTTTCTTTCAGTGCTTTTTCCGTCAGCGAAATCGGAACCATCAGGAATGCCATCTGTACACACAGAAGAACCAGTCCTGCCGTACCGATCGCATCATCACTGCTGTTCTTCATGAAAAGCATAACGGCAAGGGTCAGAGAAAGAGCGATCCATCCGTTTCTGACCCAGATCTTTCCGATATACCGGTGGGCAAAATTCCACGTATCCCTGTTCTTCATGGACATGACGCTGCGATAGCCATAGAAACTGTTGATTTTCTTCGGCCCGCCATCATTGAAGCGGTATCCGAACAGAATCATGACAAGCGGTATGATGCATGAAGTGATCAGTGTAAACAGATAGAAATGCATTGTCCTGTTTCCTCTTTATTCATCTTCATATCTCAGCTCTTTCTGCTGACCGTCTGCTGATACAACCGTATTGCGGAATATCGCCTGTACCTGTTCGGTATATTCAGATGGTGTTTCCATGCTGGGAGAATAATGGGTCAGCCACAGCTCTTTCACATTGGCTCTGGCCGCAATGGCAGCTGTTTCATACATGGTGGAATGCAGATTCAGCTTTGCCTTATCCGCCTTTTCCGGATCGCCATACATGCCTTCTCCGATATAAAGATCGGCCCCCTGTGCATGTCTTGCGATCTGTTCCACGGGTCTTGTATCAGTGCTGTACACAACCTTCAATCCTTTTCTCTCTTCCCCCATGACCTGATCCGGGGTATAGGCAATTCCGTCCATCTCTACGGTTTCCCCCTTCTGCAGCCTGCTCCATGCCTTCAAAGGCACCTGGTTCTTTTCTGCTTTCTGCCGATCAAACCGGGCATTGCGCCTGAGATCCAGCACATAGGAATAGCACGGCACACTGTGTCTGACCGCAAAAGCGGTCATGATCACATCTTTGAAATCCATCTCCACTTCCCGTTCATGATATTCACATTCACGGATTTCAAACGGCACATAGCGGGCGATGGACATGACGCCCCGCATGACATCATGCAGGTCTTTCGGGCCGGCAATCAGGATCGGCTCTGTTCTTCCAGCCTTGGCCATGGTTAAAAGGATGCCGGGCAATCCGGCCGTATGGTCCGCATGGTAGTGGGTCAGAAAAATGGCATCGATATGTTTGACGGAGACCCTCTGCTTATGCAGAGCAATCTGAGTGCCTTCCCCGCAGTCAATCAGAAACGCATGTCCATTGAACCGTAAAAGACAGCTGGTCAGCCATCTATGCGGCAGCGGTACGGTTCCTCCTGTTCCAAGTAAACATACATTGAGCATAAGCAGCTTCCTTTCCGTCTCTCTATTATACAGGATCTGACTATAATAGCCTTATGGAAAACAGCCGCAATTCACAGGATACCCGCATCTCAGAATACATGAGCTTTCTCTTGCACCGCCCGCACGCCGGTATCCGTCATGGTCATCCGGCTGTTTTTCTGATCTATGCGGATCAGATGGTACAGGATGGCTATGCTTTCTATCTTTCTGCCAATCACATCTGACTCACCGGATCGGCTGCGCCCATGTATCTGAAACAGATCACTTTCTGAAGCGGAAAACACTTACAGCCTCTGGGTTATTGTCCCAGAGGCTGTATCAATATGAACTAGATATTTCCAAGTGCTTCCGATATCATCGGCATCAGCTGCTGCTTGCGGGAGATAATGCGGGAATCAAAGCCGGAATGGTCATCAAACTTTGTTTCCAGCAGATCACTGATCACATAGGACAGCGGTCCATCATACACAAACAGGCTGCCTTCGCCCATGACATCCGTAAACAGCATGACCAGAAGATCCAGCTTGTTTTCCGCCTGTTCCTTCTGCAGATTTTCCTTAAAGGCCGGCAGGATCTTCTGTACTTCCTCCATGCGGGAGTAGTTGGTCTGGCCGATTGCAAATCTGTATTTACCGATCTGATAGGACTTGAGATCGCGGTTGAGAATCTCATGCGGCGATGCATCAGCCAGTGATACACTGGCGCCCAGCATCTCTCTTGCATAGGCATTGACATCGTCAATGCCGGCAATTTCTGCCAGCTTTTTAACTGTATTGCGGTCCAGATCCGTTGTTGTAGCGGATTTGAAATTGAGCGTATCCGAGAGAATGGCACTCATCATCAGTCCCGCCATGTCTTTGTCCGGTACAATCCCGGCTTCCTCGTACAGCAGATTGATGATCGTACACGTACATCCCACCTGCATATTGCGGTACATGATCGGATGATCCGTTGTCACGCCGCCGATATGATGGTGGTCGATAATGGCGGTCACACAGGCATTTTCAATATGGCTGATAGTCTGGTTGGGGGCACTGTGGTCCACCAGCACAAACTTCTTGTGATTGTAGTTGCGGGTATGATAGCGCGATACTGCCCCGACCACATGTCCTGCCTTATCCAGCACCGGATAGGAACGCACCCGTGATTTATTCATCTTGGCCGCTACATCTTCCACGTATTCATCATTGCGGAAAGTGATCATATCCTTGGTCATGACCTGTTCCACACTGTAGCTTTCCGTAATGATGCGGGCGGTATGCATGGTCTCCATCGGCGTTTCAATGATGGCTATGCCGGCTCTGCGGGCATTTTCACGGATCTGCTCCGAAGCCTTCTGACCGCAGGTAATGACAATGCATGCCACATGCATATCGATCATGATCTGCATCTTCGCTTCGCCGGAAGAAAGAATGACAATATCATCCCTGAACTTGTAATTCTGGGCGACTTCATTGCCTTCCAGCGTGATGATATGCACATGTCCATTGCAGTGGAAGTTTTCTTTGTCCACCACGATCGTACCGCCGATGGTACGGGCAATGTTGGAAAGAGATGCGGTGGACATCAGCTGCTGCAGATCAGCAGTCGGATGAATTCTGACCCGGGAAAGATCACTGGTCGTGCAGATCCCGACCAGGTTTCCTGCATCATCATTGACAAACAGGGAACGGTTCTGTGTATGCAGCATCACATGCCATGCATGATGCACCGTTTCATCATGACGGATGACCGTCGGCTGATCCAGGTCGATGTCAGATAAAGCGGCACGGGCATCGGTTAACAGCAGGGGATTTTCCTGATGGAACCGCTTCAGGATAAATTTTGTCTCTTCATTGAGCGGACCCTGCCGGCAGGCAATGGCTTCTTTTCCTGTCTGACGCAGCAGATTGGCATACGTCAGTGCCGAGCAGATGGAATCACTGTCTGGATGTTTGTGGCCGATGACATAAATTGTGTTGTTCATAAAAAATTATCCTCTATTAAGAAATAATGGAAAAAACATCTCTGCGGCGATCTTCAGGAACTTCTTTCTCTTGAGATGGATGACCGATGGCAAGCGCACCGACACAATGGAAGCCTTCCGGCACCCCCAGGGCTGTACTGAGTTTACAATAGGCCGGACAGTTCATGACTTCCTGTACAAAAGCAATCCAGCAGGAACCCAGCCCTCTTTCCGTACAGGCATACATCACACTGCTTAAGGCAAGCACGGTATCCGTATCCGGGGCAATACCCTCATTTTCGGCAAAGCCGATCCACAGCAGCGGTGCATCATGACAGTTTCCTGCCGGTTCATGCAGGGCTTCAATCTGATGAATGATATCGCTTCTTGTAATCAGAACAAAGAACCATGGCTGTTCATTCATGGCGCTGGGCGACAGAACTGCCGCCTTCATCAGGGCGCTTATATCCTCATGGCTTACGGGTTCAGCTGTAAAGGAACGGATGGAACGTCTTTTCTCTGCCAGCATCATAACTTATTCCGAAAGAATTTCATTGCCATTCTCGGTAATGAGAATCGTATGTTCCCATTGGGCTGAATCACTCTTATCTTTTGTATAGATCGTCCAGTCATTATAGGCATCGATGTAGACGGCAGCCCTGCCGGCATTGATCATGGGTTCAACCGTAATCACCATGCCCGGCACTAACAGCATACCGGTATGGGCCTTGGCAATATGGGCAACAAAAGGATCTTCATGAATCTCCATGCCTACGCCATGTCCGCCCAGCTCCCGGACTACCGAATAGCCCTGCTTATGGGCATACTTTGCAATGGCCGCACCGATATCCCCTACTGTATGCCAGGGCTGGGCAGCCTCAATGCCGATCTCCATGCACTTCTTTGTCTCTTCGACAAGTCTTCTTCTTTCTTCCGACACTTCCCCGATCATATACATCCGGGAAGCATCGCCATAGTAGCCCTTATAGTAGGTTGTGCAGTCAACATTGATGATATCGCCGTCTCTGAGCTTTCTGTGACGGGCCGGAATGCCATGGCACACTTCATCATTGATGGAAGTGCAGACAGCCTTGGGGAAACCTTCATAGCCAAGGCAGGCACATTCCCCGCCCAGCTCTTTAGTCGTATTCATGACAATATCATCAATATCCTGGGTGCTCATGCCTTCATGAATGCCTTTCGACACGGCATCCAGCACAAGTGAGTTGATGCGTCCTGCTTCCCTGATACCGGCAATCTGACTGGGTCTTTTGATCAGTTCGGGATCCGGTATTTCCTTATGATGTCTCTGTTCGATGGCCAGCTTTTCCTGCAGGTCTTCGGACAGCGGTTCTGTTTTGAAATAGCTGTATGCCTGTTTTACTTCTTCTTCCTTGCTCATATACACTTCTTTCTAATTAATGACGGTCTGTACTGCCAATGCCGCCGGTACGCTCTGCTACGGTATCATCATCTTCCGCTAAGCCGTATCTCATGAAGATGCCCTGCAGAAAAGCCGTGCCGGCTGATAGAGACATGGTTTTATCCTGATTGGTGTCATTGGTGATGCGGGCAAAGATATGGCCTTCATTATCCGCATGGTAATAATCACTGTCAATCACACCGACGGTGTTGTTCAGCTGCATTCTGTATCTGAACCCGAGCGAACTTCTCGGCATCAGAAGCAGTACATAATCCCGTCTCATTTTAACACGGATTCCTGTCGGTATCGTGACGGTCTGCCCAGGCTTCACCTCAATCTCTTCCGGCAGGAAGAAATCATAGCCGGCCGATCCTGCCGTTGCCCGCCGCGGCAGCTTCAGATTCTGATATATTTCCGAAGGATTTCCCTTGAGAAGTCCCTGGCTGTCTTTGATGAACTCTTTCTCTGATACCAGTTCAAAACGTCCTGCTGTTTCCATTCTTTCTCCTTATCTGTTCTGGAAGGAAAACTCCTTCATCCACATCACAATAAAATCCGCAATGGACTGTTCAAACGGATACAGCGTCAGGATCGTATTCTCGGAAAAGAACTGATGATCCGGATAGAAGGCCGCATGAATCATATGGCTGATGACACTCTTATGGTCCATCCCGCCGACAAACCGCGCCTTGTCCAGTAATGACGCCTTATGGGAAACAAAGTTCTCATTGACACAGTCCGCAAAGGCCGCAAAGACAATATTGCGGGCCTCTTCCAGCGTAAATACTTTCTCTTCATCCGCCCCGGAAAGATCCAGGCACTGATCCAGCATCGCTTCAAAATAATCTCTGTCCGTCAGATACGGCAGACGCGTGATTTCTTTAATACGGTCGGTAATCAGCTGGTCTGAGCGGAACCGGTCATTGATATTGCTGGCAAGCTTGATACGTGTCTCAAGCTTTTCCACTTCTATATACCAGCGTTTGAAAAACCGCGGCATGCCATAGGGCTGCAGCGTATATTTCAGTCCCATATATACCCCGTAGATCTTGCGGACATCATTTGCCCCGAGCTTATACAGATGAACAATCTTCTCATGGGAGAAATCCAGGAAATCACCGGTTTCACTCTTGGGATATACATAATGGATGTTGGAACGGCGGATCATGTTGGGATGGTTGGGATCATGGTTCATGTCCAGTACCAGCACATCCTCTGCCCCCATGCGCAGGGCATAGTCAATGGGACAGTTGTCAAAATAGCCTCCGTCAATATACTCCACCCCGTCAATCACCTTCACCGGAAAAGCCGGATAGGCCGAAGCACTGGCAATCAGCCAGTCCTCACCGTGTTCTTTCATCATGGCCTTATTGACGTAGACGCCTTCATGGCCTTTGCGGGTCGCGGTAATCAGACCGAAATCCATGCGGGATGCGAAAAACTTCTCAGGGTTGTATTTTTCATGTACGTATTGAATAAAAGGAGAAATATCCAGTCCCCTGTCTTTGATATAGGCAAGGAATGTCTGCTGCATTTCCTTATCTTTCACGAGTGTATTCAGATTGAAATCCAGCGGATTTGCCCCGTTGATGATCTGTGACATGGAAAGATGATCATACATATCGATCATCCCGTCGATATCTCCCTGTACCACAAGTGCCGCATTGAGAGCTCCTACCGATACACCTGTCACAAGATCCCAGTCATCTCTGCCCATTTCCATGCAGGCCCGGATCGCCCCGGCCTGGTAAGCCCCACGGGTACCTCCGCCCGCCAGTACGAGTGCTTTCTTCATATACGTACGCTCCTTTCTTCAGCGATGCCATTATACACTGTGCTTCAGCCCACTGGCAGAGCCCTGGGCTGTGACAGTTTCATAACAGCGTCAAAAGACATTTCAGTCCTGTACATTGTGATATTGCACGTATTTCCTGTCAAACTGTACAGACAAATAGGCTATAATGAAGCCCGGAGGCATTTTTTACATGAAACTCAACGCAGCAGTATTTTTCGGCGGTGAATCCGTTGAACATGAAGTATCCATTATCTCTGCCCACCAGGCCATGGAAGCCATGGACAGAAACAAATACAACGTTATTCCGATCTATGTCGCTAAAAACAGAAAGCTCTACGTGTCTGAACTGCTCAATGACATGAAAAACTACAAAGACCTCAATGGTCTTGTCGCCAGGTGCACCCAGGTCACCCTGGCCAATGTGGACAACCGGGTGGTCATCCTGCCGGTAAAGACATCCTTATTCGGCAAAAAGGAACTTGGCACCATTGATGTGGCCATTCCGGTCATGCATGGTACAAACGGAGAAGACGGCACCATCCAGGGCTTTCTGGAAATGCTGAAAGTGCCGTATGCCGGCTGTGATCTGTATGGGGCTGCGGTCGGTCAGGATAAGGTGCTGATGAAGAACATTCTCAGAGACAGCGGTCTGCCGATGGCTGACTGGTTCTATGTCTACAGCGATGAGCTTGAAGAACATCAGGAAGAGATCTTGAAGAAAGTCCATCAGATCGGCTATCCGGTCATTCTCAAACCGAGCCGTACCGGTTCTTCCGTAGGCATAGCCATTGCCCATAATGATGAAGAATATCTGAGCTGCTTTGAAGATACAAGACAGTATGATGAAAAGGTCATCACGGAAAAAGTCATTCATCCGATGCGGGAAATCAACTGTTCTGTCCTTGGTGATAAGCACCATGCAAAAGCTTCCGTTCTGGAAGAAGTCACCAAACAGACTGAAGGTGACAACATGCTGGACTTCAGGGACAAGTATATGGGCGGCGGTGCCAAGAAAGGCGGCGCCAAAACTTCCGGCGCTTCCAAAGGCATGGCTTCTACCGCAAGACGTGTACCGGCTCCGATTGATGAAGAATCCACAAAGCTCATTCAGAAATACGCCCTGGAGACGTTCAGATGTCTGCAGTGCTCCGGTGTATGCCGGATCGACTTCATGATGGATGCGGAAACAAAACATGTCTATGTCAATGAAATCAACACCATTCCGGGCTCCCTTGCCTATTACCTGTGGGAAGCCAGCGGTCTATCCTTCCCGCAGCTTATGGACACGCTTGTACAGCAGGCGCTTGACAGAGAAAGAAGAAGATCCCGCATGATCTTCTCCTATGATTCCAACCTGCTTTCTTCCTATTCTGAATCCGGCGTCAAAGGCGCCAAAGGCACAAAACACTGAAACATACGGGGACCATCTTCAGATGGTCCCCTTTTCTGTCCTTTTTTGTCATGTAAGCGCTATGTTATACTTGATTTGCAATAAGAAGGAGAAAATAAAATCTATGTCTACACCCCATAATGAAGCCAGACGGGATCAGATTGCCCGTACCGTATTAATGCCGGGCGATCCGCTGCGTTCCCGGTTCATCGCTGAAACATTCCTGGAAAACCCTGTCCTTGTCAATAACGTCAGAGGCGTACAGGGCTATACCGGCACCTATAAGGGAACACCCATCACCGTCATGGCCAGCGGCATGGGCATGCCGGCCATCGGCATCTATTCCTATGAGCTGTTCAAGTTCTATGATGTCGACAATATCATCCGCGTCGGCTCCGCCGGCACCTATACCACAAAGCTCAATCTGTATGATGTTGTACTGGCTTCAGCTGCCTACAGTGAAAGCAGCTATGCCAAAGTACTGGATGGGTACACAGATGATACTGTACCGGCTTCAGCTGCCCTCAATGCCAGAATTCAGAAAGCGGCAGACAGCCTGAACATCCCGCTGCACCCTGGCACCATTCATTCCTCCGACGTGTTCTATCACACCGATGACACCTATATGAAAGGTGTTACAGATCACCATTGTCTGGCCGTGGAAATGGAAAGCTTTGCCCTTTTCAATAATGCAAGAGTGCTTCATAAAAATGCCGCCTGCCTGCTGACGATCAGCGACAGTCTTGTCACCCATGCCGAGACAACCCCGGAAGAAAGACAGAACTCATTTACCAATATGATGAAGATTGCGCTGGAAACAGCACGTCTGTAAATATGATCGGCCTCCGCTCCTGGAGGCCTTTTCTGTTCTTGTTGTATTCGCTTTCATGACATAAAATAGGCTTAAGAATTACGTGTTCTGTAATGGAGGAAAAATAGAAAATGCTGAGAATCGGTATGTTAACAAGCGGCGGCGACTGCCAGGCGCTCAACGCTGCCATGCGCGGTGTATTCAAGGGCGTCATGAACAATGCCAGGGAACCGGTAGAGTTCTATGGTTTTGAGGATGGCTATAAAGGTCTTATCAATTCCAAATTCAGACTTCTGACCGATGATGACTTCTCCAACATCCTTACCGTAGGCGGTACAATCCTTGGAACAAGCCGTACACCTTTCAAGGAAATTCATGATCCGCTGCCGGATGGCAGAGATAAAGTGGAATGCATGAAGCAGACATACTTCAAGCTGCAGCTGGACTGCCTGGTGATGCTGGGCGGCAACGGCTCCACCAAGACAGCCAACCTGTTAAGTGAAGAAGGACTCAATGTCATTACCCTGCCTAAGACAATTGATAATGATCTCTGGGGCACCGATATGACCTTCGGCTTCCAGTCAGCCGTTGATATTGCGACAAGATGTATTGATGAGATTCATACCACTGCTTCTTCACACGGCCGTGTCTTTATTGTTGAAGTCATGGGCCACAAGGTCGGCTGGCTGCCGCTGAATGCCGGTATTGCCGGCGGTGCTGATATCATTCTGCTGCCGGAAATTCCGTATGATCTGGAAAATATCATCCGTGTCATTGAAGAGCGTGACAGGTCCGGCAAGCGCTTCACTATCATCGCCGTGGCGGAAGGTGCCATTTCCAAGGCAGATGCCCAGCTGCCCAAGAAGGAATACCGCAAGAAGCTGGAAAAGTATGCCTTCCCTTCTGTTTCCTATGAACTGGCAGATCAGATTACCAGGCGTACCGGACGTGAAGTCAGAGTGACTGTGCCTGGACATATCCAGAGAGGCGGTACACCGGTTGCCTATGACAGAGTATTCGCTTCCCGTCTTGGTGCGGAAGCAGCCAGGCTGATTCTGCAGAAGAAGTTCGGCTTCATGGTCGGTTATAAGAACAGAGAAATGATCAAGGTACCGCTGAAGGATGTTGCCGGCAAGCTCAAGACCCTCGATCCGAATGCGGAGATCATCAAGGAAGCCAAGTTCATCGGCATTTCCTTCGGTGATGAATGATTCATCTTTGAT
>ONOV01000042.1 GCA_900319505.1 uncultured Erysipelotrichaceae bacterium | reverse complement strand
GCTTCCCGGATGAATTCACAGGCTGTCATCAGGGCATGATGGAGATCCAGGCCGTTGACTAAAGCCCCGCATAGAGCAGATGCCCATAAGTCGCCGGTACCGTGGAAGTGTTCTTTTTCTTCTGAAGTAAAGCAGGAAGTATAGGTATCTGTCTTACGGTCATAGGCAAAAGCACCGATCTTTCCTTCTTCAAATGAAACGCCGGTCAGTACGGCTGTGGAACAGCCAAGATCACTGAGACGCTTCAGAATGTCTTTGATGTATGTTTCATCATAGGTGGAACGGTAAGGCTCATGAAGCAGAAAAGAGGCTTCGGAAAGATTGGGGCAGATCAGATCCGCATGGGCACAGAGCTCTGCCATCGCATCCGCAAAGTCCTGGGTAAACCCGGGATAGAACTTTCCGCTGTCTGCCATACAGGGATCAACGATCTTCAGCTTTCCTTTGCCGAATGTATCCAGCAATTCCATGGCAATATCGATCTGTTCAAAGGAACCGAGATAGCCGGTATAGACGGCATCGAACTGGAAGTGTTCCTGTTTCCAGTGCGCCATGATCGGCCGCAGCTGCTGGGTCAGATCATGAAAGGTAAAGCCGCTGAACATGGTGTGGGTGGAAAGAACTGCTGTAGGCAGTACGGCTGTTTCAATGCCCATGGCGGAAAGGACAGGCAGGGCAGCGGTGAGAGAACACTTGCCTACACATGAAATATCCTGCATGGTAACTGCTTTTTTCATAATCAAAACCCTCTTTCTGTAAACAGATTTATGAACATACGTACCTGGATATGCGGTAGAATAACGATATCAACATAATTATTTCACATTCTAATGTGTTTTTATACAGATTTAACAAGGCCGAGATAAATTGTAAGATGCAGGAGATTTGAAATATGGCAGAAGAAGAGATTTATAAAGAGGGCTGTTCCCAGAACAGAGAAGTTTCATGGCTTCGTTTTGATGACCGCGTATTGAACGAAGCGACGGATCCGGCTGTTCCGCTGCTGGAGAGACTGAAGTTTGTCAGTATTTATACTTCCAACCTGGAGGAGTTCTTCCGGGTCAGAGTCGGATCACTGTATGATATGGAAAAGGTCAAGTATAACGAGATTGATAAGAAGAGCGGTCTGACGGCGAAGGGTCAGCTGGATGCGATCTATCCGATGGCCAAGCGCGGCATGAAGAAAAGAGACAAGGTCTATGAAGAACTGCGCAGGGAAATGGCTGCGGCAGGCATCTATGATCTTGATATAGACCAGTGCAATAAAGAAGAGATCAAGTATCTGCGCAAGTACTACCGGCAGAGAGTAGATCCTTTACTGACGGCCCAGATTGTGGATGTCCATCATCCTTTCCCTAATTTACTGACAGGCAGAACCTATATTGCGGCAGTGCTGCGCATTCATCATAAGCACAGCTATGCCTTTGTCATGGTGCCGCCGTCCCTGGATGATATCATTGTACTTCCTGAGGAAGACAGAGTTGCATTCGTGCATGTGGGAGAAGTCATCCGTCATAATATCGATCAGCTGTATCCGGATGCGGAAGTACTGGAAACGCTGAAGTTCAAGATGACAAGAAGCGCCTACATCGATGCGGATGATGAAGCGTTTGATGATATTACCGACTACCGCAAGAAGATGATGAAGGTGCTGAAGGAAAGAAGAAAGATGAATGTCACCAGCATTACTTTCTCCAATAAGCCTTCGGATGAACTGAAGGATTATCTGATCGGCAATCTCAGGCTCAAGCCGCAGATGGTGTTCTATTCCGAAGCGCCGTTTGCTTTGAAGTATGCGTTCCGTCTGCCGAAGTTTCTGAATGAGGAACAGAAGGGAAAGTTTCTGTATCCCCCGTATGAACCCAAGCTCAGTCCTTCCCTTGACTATAAGAAGAGTATCTTTGATCAGATTCTGAAGAAGGATGTTCTGTTATCCTATCCGTATGAATCCATGACGCCATTTCTGAACCTGTTGAAGGAAGCGGCGGATGATGACAGTGTGGTAGCGATCAAGATTACGATCTATCGTCTGGCGGATCATGCAAGGCTGGTGGAGTATCTGTGTCAGGCGGCAGAGAACGGCAAGGAAGTGGATGTGCTGATTGAGCTGAAAGCAAGGTTTGATGAGCAGAACAATATCGACTATTCCGAGATTCTGGAAGAATCAGGCTGTAATGTATTCTATGGCTTTGAACATTACAAGGTTCATTCCAAGCTTTGCCTGATCACCCGCAGCAGAGGCGGCAAGGTAGAGAATGTCGCTCTTGTGTCAACCGGCAACTTTAATGAGAATACAGCCAGGCAGTATACTGACCTGGCTCTATTGACAAGCCGTGCTTCTATTATCAGAGATGCCGTGGACTTCTTCCAGAACATGATGATCGGCAAGCTGGACGGCCATTACCGGACCCTGTGGGTAGCCCCGATTTCCCTGAAATCCAATATTCTGCGCGCCATTGAAGCAGAGACAGAGAAGGGGAAAGACGGCTATATCTTCATCAAGATCAACGGCTTTACGGATGAAGACATCATGTATGCCCTCATGCATGCCTCCCAGGCCGGGGTCAGAGTAGACATGGTCATCCGCGGTATTTCGTGTCTTTTGCCGGGGGTGCCGGGCAAGACGGACAACATTCATATCCGTTCCATTGTCGGCCGGTATCTGGAACATTCCCGTATTTATATCTTCGGCAGAGGCAAAGGTGAGAAGATGTATATCTCCTCCGCTGACTTCATGACGCGGAATACGGAAAGAAGAGTGGAAATTGCCGTACCGATCATGGACCGTAAGATCAGAAACAGAATTCATGACTTTGTGGACCTGTATCTGAGTGATAATGTCAAAGCACGTATCATGACGTCCACCGGCCGCTATAAGAAGGTCAAGACGGGGGCTGAAGAAATCAGCGTCCAGGATGAAATGATGAAGATGACTAAAGGAGCGGTGCGTCCTGCCAAAGTCCACAGAGGCAGAGAACAGGCAGTTGTTTTCAAGACAAAGCTGTCGCGTGATGTCATCAAAGGAAAGAGAGAAGAGAAATCATGATTCATCTGAAAATCATTCTGCCGGATGGGGAAGTACATGAGAAAGATGCTTCTGCAGGCATCCGGCCTTCGGATCTGATCCGCCAGTATGACGGAAAGTATCCGATCCTTGCCTGTCGGGTAAACCAGAAGAACAAGCGGCTGGACAAGCCTTTAACCAAGGACTGTACAATCCATCTTCTGGATATGCGGGATAATTATGCCAATATGTCCTTTCAGTCTTCTTTGACGCTTCTGTATCTGGAAGCAGTGAGAAGAGTGCTTGGCCCCAGGGCAAAAGTAACTATTGCCAATTCATTGAGCAAGGGGCTTTTTACAACGATCAATACCAATGTGACCGATGAGCTGGTGCAGAAGATCGAAGATACCATGCATGAGATTGTCAGGGAAGATCTTCCTTTTGCGGAACGGCATCTGTCACGGGATGAGCTGATCGTACATATGAAAGAGCTGCACCGGAGTGAAACGGTGCGTTTGCTGGAATCCGCACCATCCCTGGATGAAGCACGGCTGGTGAAGTTCGGCGGCGTGGAGGATGTGGCCTACATCCATCAATTGCCAAGTGCCAGATATCTATGCTGTTTTGAACTGGTGCATTACCGCTATGCGATCATCCTGCGCTTTCCGCCTCAGTCGCATCCTGACGGCATTGTGCCGTTTGCCGAACAGAAGCTTCTGTATGATGCATTCTCGGAAGAGACGGAATGGGAGAAGCTGCTGAATATTTCCTATGCGGCAGATCTCAATGAGGCGATGGTAAAGGAAAGACGGGAAACCATCATGTTGAGTGAAGCCCTGCATGAAAAGAAGATTGCCATGATTGCCCAGCGCATTGCCAATGAGAAGAAACGCATCATTCTCATTGCCGGACCTTCATCTTCCGGCAAGACCTCCTTTGCAAAGCGCTTATGCATACAGCTGAGAGTATGCGGTTTAAGGCCGCTGTATCTTGGCACGGATGACTACTTCATCGATCGCAAGGATCTCATCCCGGATGAAAAGGGCAATATCGACTTTGAAACCATAAAGGCTCTCGATATTGACCTGTTCACATCCCAGATGAATGATCTCTTGGCAGGGAAGGAAGTGGATCTGCCGGCGTTTGACTTTATTTCCGGGGAAAAGAAGTACGGCAGCCGCATTACAAAGATCGATGCGTCCATGCCCATTGTCATTGAAGGAATCCACGGTCTGAATCCGATGTTAACCGAAGGCATACCGGAAAAGGAGAAGTTCAGGATCTACATTTCCCCGCTGACTTCATTGAACATCGATGCTCATCACCGCATTCCGACTACCGATGCCAGAATGCTCAGAAGACTGGTAAGAGACTATCGTACCCGCAACAGAAGTGCCGCCCAGACCATTCATGACTGGCCGAGTGTCAGAAGAGGCGAGGACAAGTGGATCTTTCCGTATTGTGATGATGCGGATGCGTTCTTCAATTCTTCGGCAATTTATGAACTGAGTGTATTGAAGAAGTATGCCGAGCCTCTGCTGCACAGTATCAGTAAAGGGCAGGAAGAGTATTCAGAGGCCAGAAGGATGCTGGACTTCCTGAAGTTCTTCCGTACAATTGATGATGTGCATGAAATTGCCATTAACAGTATTTTAAGGGAGTTTATCGGCGGATCGATATTAGTAGAGTGAACTACTCGGTCATTGAATGGCCGAGCATCTAAATGCCTGGCTTCATGCCGATAATTTGAAAATATATCCAGTCTTACAGTCCG
>ONOV01000107.1 GCA_900319505.1 uncultured Erysipelotrichaceae bacterium | reverse complement strand
GCGGAAGTACTGTTCATTCATGCCGGGGACCGCCTGAGTCTGTACTATGATGAAGAAGACGGCAGACGCATCGTTCAGCAGATCGAATTCTGAAAGACAGGCTATATCTTTCCCGGCATGATCCTGATTTTTATCCAGCCGCACCCTGTCATTCCTCTTTTTTCGTCCTATAATTGACATAGAGGTAAAACAATATGTCAATACAATTAAAAGAAGTGGTCGACGTCCTGCTCAAGGTCGACGATGACACCAACGTCTGGTATGACCGAAAAGCGGACCGCCTCAAGTGGCACAGTCCTTATTCCGGCGACATTGATGATGAAGGGGCACAGACTGATGCCGTTAACTGCGTCAATCTGCCTTCCCGGTATGAAATCAATGATTACCGGCTCATGGAATTATTCATTGAAAGACTGCCGGAAGGCGAAGCGAAGAAACATCTGTCTGCCGCCATTGTCGGCAGAGGCGCTTTCCGCCGTTTCAGAGGTACCGCAGAACGCTACGATCTTCTCAGCAAATGGTATGCCTTCCGGGAAGCCTGCTATGTCAGCTTTGCCAGAAGATGGTGCGACATCAATAAGGTTCCTTATGAGCCTTATGTCAGGCCAATGACCGAGTTCAAGGAAGCAGACTTCGATCTCTACGATGATGAAGCCTTCCACACAACGCTTGCTGATCAGGAAGAAAAGAAAGCTGAACAGCCTGCCTGTCAGATTACGGAAGTACCTGAAGAGAACAAGGCACTGCTTGTACCGCTTGCCGAAAACGGGGATGAGCTGAATGGCGAGCACAGACATGTACTTGCTGCCGTGGATGAAGGCGGCTATGCCGGATTTATTGTCGTAGATGACAGTGAAAAGCCGGTTGTCATTGATCTTTTTGTCTCCCGCAAATACAGACGGCGCGGCATGGGCAAAGCTTTACTGAAGAAAGCGCAGGATGACTATGGCAGGCTGCAGATCCATGTGAAGAATCCTGACTTCCAGGCTGTTTCCTTCCTGAAAGCCTGCGGCTATCATCCGTGTTCCATGGACTTTATCAACTGACCCTTTGGGAAACCGGATACCGGTTTCCCTTTTTCATGCAGTAAGGGTGTGCAGATGCACACCCTTACTGTATCGGTATGAATATTTCATTATGGAAAGAATAGGCATAGACAGAAATATCCCTGCCCGGCATCATCAGCTCCAGCGCCCGTCTGTACTGCAGAAGCTGTACACTGTATCTTTCTCTGATCTCTTCCGGTTTCAAATGATCCGTCTTGAAGTCAATCAGAATAATATGTTTATCATCAAAGGCCGCAAAGTCCATAGCTCCGTGAATCGTATGATTATTTTCCTCATCAATGACAAAGAAGCTGTATTCCTTATGAATTTCCATGCGCAGACATGCCTGATAGATTTCTGATTCAGAGAAGTGAACCAGACGCTCTTTATCTTTTATGGAAAGATCCGGATCTCTGATATCTTCCAGTGTCCATACCCGATCCGGCAGCTGTTCCACCATTTCATGCATGCGGGTACCGTAATCCGTACCGCCATGTTTCCGGCGCATATCAGGATCAAGCGGCGGCAGATAGGTAAACTCCGTCGAACTCGGGGTAGAAAGAGGCGGCAGAACCGTCTGCTTTACGGTTAAGGCTGGCAGCACAGCACTGCCCTTTTCCTCTTTCTCATTGATGCAGTCTGCTGTTTCATCATCACTGATTTCTTCTGTATCCAGACGGAAGTAAGGATAGCAGCCGGAAAGTTTCTGCTGCAGTGCTGCCACAAGATACCCGTCCCCTTCCCCATACTGCCGGGCCGTCTTGCGATCAAACCTGCCCATGACACTGAGCACAAGCTGGCTCATGCCTTTGCGCTCCGTACGGATCGGAGTATGCAGAAGCTTATACAGAGTATTTTCATTATCCACCGCATCTACTAAGAACATTCTGTTCTTTGCCCTGGTTGTCGCGACATACATGCGGCGGATATGTTCCTGGGCTTCAGCCCTCTGATCGGCCAGATGAATGGCACAATACTGCACAGAACCCCGCCGGATCTGATGGATGGGATCCACCGCCTTAAGACCAAGTCCCATCTGATCATCCAGGGCCATCAGAGCATCCGCTCCCTTGTCTGAGGCAAAGCTGCGATAGGACCAGATAAAGACAATCGGATACTGAATACCCTTGGAATGATGGAACGTAGATACCGTAACCGCATCTTCATCCGCCCCATGGCTGTTGGCTTGAAGAGAAGCGTCATCTTCTCCATTGACCAGCGTTTCATAGAATGCATCCAGACTCAGCGGTTCACTGTTCATGGCCAGGGTAAACAGCGCTTCATAGTTGGCTTTCTCCTGGCTGTTGAGCTGTTCATAGAAATCATTGATCAGTCCGAGCTGTTTGAGAAATGCCGTAACCCCTTCATTTACCGCCGTCTCATGCAGGGAATGAATCAGATCATACACCGGAATACCGCTTTCCTTCACGGCTTTGACAAAGCTGTATTTTTGTGATGGATGGGCTGCTTCACAGTTTCTGCGCAGGGCCATGAAATCCTTCTCTTTCAGACCGAACAG
>ONOV01000168.1 GCA_900319505.1 uncultured Erysipelotrichaceae bacterium | reverse complement strand
AAGCAGTACGGTACAGTCTGGGCCAGATCCACGCCATTAGAATTGATATAGCGGCTCTTTCTTTCCTGTACAAAGATCTCATAGGAATTGACATCATGGGTCTTAGTTTCATCGAGCTCACATAATGTCTTCATGAACGCACTGGAAACAGAAGGAATATCTATCTTTGTTTCCCTGGCTTTGAAGTCTTTGACTTCCTCCGGCCTGACAAGTTCATACGGAGCACTTAAAGAATACTTTGCTTCTTCCAGCAGCTTCTCCAGCTGTTTCTTCCATGTCTCTTCATTACCAGTCGGGGCAAATTCCGCCTGGGCACTGCCAAGGCCTTCTGCTTCCCGTCTGTATACGGTCACATGGGTATGTGACACTTTCTTGGCTCTGTTCTGATCGAGCTTATGCTTAATGAAGTAGAACTCCCATCCTTCGGTATTCTCCTGCCGGATCTCCCAGGCATCTGCACTGCTTTCTTCCAGCAGCTTCTTCAAAGTATCGATCATTATCCGAGCCTCGCTTTCGTCTTGAGATATGGTCCCCCGTCCGTTACTTTGACAAACTCCTTATAACCCTTGCCGCAGTAGCCGGAACCGAATACCTCTCTGTCTCTGGATGCCATGGAAATACTGCCCAATAGATCCGGTACATAGCCGGTCATGATAATCGGTGCCACAACCTTTCCGGTCAGTTTTCCATCCTTGATCTCTCTGCCTAACTGCAGAATGCACTGAATGCCCCAGTGCTTGGGATCTTCCATACCGGAGCGGAGCCCTTCCAGAAGATACCCGTGCTTGATTGAGGCAATCATCTCTTCCCTGGTGTCTGTACCGGAATCAAACAAAGTATTGGTCATACGGGTATAGACCTTATGCTCAAAGTTCTGCCGCTTGCCATTGCCCGTCGGCTCAATACCGAGTCTTGCGGCGCTCAGTGCATCCGCAATGCCGTTTTCAAGCATGCCGTTTCGTATCTCTGTTACATCACCTGCCCGTGTGCCTTCATCATCAAAGGCATAGGATGTGACACCCTTGGCACAGAGCGCACCTTCATGCATGGTGACCAGATCACTGCCGATTCTGGTTCCCATCTTCTCTTTGGCTAATGCTCTGTTTTTGACAAACATGTCCATCTCCATGCCGTGTCCGAACGCTTCATGGGCAATGACACCGGTCACTTCAGGACTGGTTACAATCTCATATTCACCCGGTATAATGTGGCCGGCATGGACAAGGGCATCCAGCTGCTGCAAGGCATTATTGATCTGTTCATCCATATGTTTCAGAATCTCAAGGCCGCATAAACCGCTGTCAGCGCCCATGCCCTGTTCCACATGATCCCCGGCCATACCGAACATCATGGCATACATCTGGGAAATGACATAGCTCTGCTTCAGATGCTTGTGCGCACTCAGAAACATCTTGCTGATATGGGTCGCAGATACATTCAGAAACACATTCAGAAGTTCCGGATGTGCCTTGACGGTTTCATCATACTTTTCCTTCAGAACAGCCATGATCCCTTCCGCATCCGCTTCTTCCGGCAGTTCTTCTGCCTCTGCCTCATAGAAGATCTCATCCGGTTCATCCTTTAACACAGGTGTGTCATAGATCTTTGTACCGGTTTCCTGCAGGACTTTTTCCTGCATGGCCATGGTCTCTTCAATCTCTTTTTCCGTTTCCTCCACATGGTCCGGATCAAATTCATTCAGGGCATATTCCATGTAGTGTCCGTTTTTACATAAACGGAAGACAATGCCTCTTTCACTGGTCAGTGCATCCGAACTGATATTCATGGAGCCTTTGGTCACCTGGGCACTGAATGCCGGCGAATCCGTGGCCAGTGCACTGACATATTCATAGTTTTTACCCAGTCTTTGAATCAGTTCCTGCAGAGCCGGTTCAATCTGGTTCAGATAAGCTGAAAATGGTGCTTTCATAAAAAATTCCTTTCAGTTATATCTTAACACAAAAAGAAGCAGATGCCTGTGCACCTGCCTCAGTCAAGCTTATTGTACTGTTCATCACTGACCGGCTCACACCATACCCGTGGAATGGAACTATACCATTCCCTGCGGCATTCTCTATCCGCTTCACGCCCGCAGCGATATAGAAGCTTTCATCAGAGAAATCAGAGAACCATCTTCAGTCTGATCTGCTGTTCCAGCTCTCTTGCGCTCATTCTTGCCGCACCGGACGCCAGCACCGAATTCTGGATGAGCGCATCCCCGGTCACCACCGTCAGATCATACTTTCCCTTACAGTCATATGCCTCTTTTTCAATCCAGGCATCCGCGGTAATATCCGTAGGGGTAAACACAATTTCCATGTCGCCCCGCTTCTCCACAGAACCGGCATTATCCCTGCGTTTATACCCGTCAAACACAACCGTCATCGGGCATTTGAGATACGCCTGGTAGTTAAACAGAATATCAATCAGATGATCCCGGGCTGCCCCGAGCTCTTCATTGCGGAACCCTTCCATGGACTTCCATCCATACAGGCAGTTATAACCGTCAATGATGTAGCGCTTCGGCAGCTTTTTCTGTTCCCTGATCTCCACATGCGTTCTTTTATCTTCTTCTTTCTTAGCCGGCTTCACCTTTTTCTTTTCATTGCGGTTATTACTGCCGGCACTGGCAAGGATTCTCTTGAGATCTTCCTTTGCAACCTTCATTGTCTCATGGCGGTAGGAAGAGCCCTCACTTCCCTCCTTCAGATCAATATGCATGTGCTCTTCCACTTCATCCCATTCCACATAATACCCGGCTCCAGCAGCACAGAAGATGGAACCGACCGGATTGCGGATATCCATTAAAGGATCATAATCCTTTTCGGCAATGATCTTTTCCTGATCCTCCACTTCTCTTGCCCCATCCATCATGGCCGTGTATCTGCCTGCCCCATGGGCATAGGCATTCAGATCACTCATGTAGTTATGCATGGTTCTCAAGGGACCGCTGCCTTCAATGACCGCTGTCTCATCCGAAGATTTGATTTCAAACTGACACTTCTTTGTATCAAGATCATACAGTGCCCTTGAAAGAACAGAAGAAGGCACTTCCAGATGAAAATGCACAAAAGGCTCCAGCAGCACACAGTCTGCTTTCATCAACCCCTGTCTTACCGCCCGGCGGGCTGCCTGGCGGAAGTCACCGCCGTTAGTGTGTTTCAGCGATCCTTTGCCGCCAATCAGAGTAATCTTCACATCCGTCAGATAAGCCCCGGTCAGTACACCTTTCATCGGCCGGTTCAAAGCAGAAAGAATGGAACGCTCAAACATGCCCGACAACATGCCGTTTGGCACTTCGGACACCACTTCCATGCCTGTTCCTCTGGGTAATGGATCGAGTCTGACCACCACTTCTGCATAATGTCTTAACGGTTCAAAATGCCCTACTCCGATCACACTGTCACGGATCGTCTCCTGATACACAATGCCCTGAGAGGCAAAACCGACCTGAATGCCGGAGCGCTCATAGATCTTCTTCTGCAGAACCTCTCTCTGCATGTCCCCCATGATCCGTACATGAATGGCATGATGCACTTCATCCATATCTATGCTTAACTGCGGATCCTCTGCTGCCAGCTCATTGCACACTTCATTCAGCGCCAGAATATCCGTTCCTTCTTCAGTCAGAAGCACATAGTCAAGACACCCGGATAACATCGGTGCCCCGCTGTCCTCTTCAAAGCCAAGCCCCTGTCCGGCATATGTACTTTTCAAGCCCTTGACTGCTACAATCGTACCGGCTTCTGCCTGCTGCACCATCTGATAGCTTTCCCCGGTATACATGCGCAGCTGATCCGCCTTTTCTTCTTCATTGATCCTGGCTCTGGCCTGCAGCACACCGCCGGTTACTTTGAGATGCGTCAGTCTGTTTCCTTCTTTATCTTCTGTAATCTGATATACCTTTGCCCCGAATTCCTCCGGATACTGTTTTTCCATACTGAAGGCATCAATCGCATCCAGCAGACAGTCGATATTGTTACCCTTTAAAGCACTGCCGAACACAACCGGAAAGAAGGAGCGGGACGCAAAAGCTTCCTGCAGTAAGGACTGCGGGATATCCCCTGTTTCAAAGTAGGCATTCATGATAGCTTCATTGATGGTGGCTTCTTCTTCCTGCACGTTTTCATCCTGCAGGGCAATCATATTACTGCTGCAGCGCTTTTTAAGATCTGCCAGCAGTTCTTCTTCTGTAAAGCGGGCAATATCCATCTTGTTCACAAAGACAAGTACCGGAATATGGTAATGGGCCAGGCACTTCCAGATTGTCTCCGTATGGCTCTGCACCCCATCAAGACCGGAAATCACAAGTACTGCAAGGTCCAGCACCTGCAGTGTGCGTTCCATCTCCGCACTGAAATCCACATGACCCGGAGTATCAATGACAAAGATCCGGTCCCCTTTCCAGTCCAGCAGGGCATCCTTGTCATAGATCGTAATGCCGTGGCTGCGTTCCTGCTCATCATAGTCCAGCACCGTATCCCCATGGTCTACCCGGCCTCTTCTGCGGATCTTTCCGGTTTCATATAACATGGCCTCAATGCACGTTGTCTTGCCTGCATCAACGTGGGCCAGAATACCTGTTACGATATTTTTCATACGTGTATCTTACAACAAAAGAAAAATGCGTGTCATCACACGCATCCTTTCCTTACGCTTCGGTCAGATCCGCACCGAAGTATTTCTCAGATAATGACTTGAGCGTACCATCATCCCGCATATCCTGCAGGGCATCATTGATCGCCTTGCGCAGCGTATCAGAACCCTTCTTCATCGGAATGGCATACTCGGTCACATCATCAGACTGATCTACAACCTTCAGGTTTGTTTCTCCAGTTGTATTGAGATAATCCTGTACGGATGTGTCCGCATTGATGGTTGCCTGTACGGTACCGTTAAGAACCAGCGTCATTGTTTCCGCCAGTGTCGGCACATTGGATACCTTTGCCCCGTAATCCTCACCCATCTGGGCATAGGTGGAGCCGGTAGAGTTGGCAGTAGTAGAGCCCTTGAGATCTTCAAATGTCTTGATCGTATCATTGTCCTTGCGCACCACAAGATCAATATGGTCATAAGCATACGGATCAGAGAAATCAAATGTCTTTTCTCTTTTCCCGGTCACATCAACCCCGTTGACAACAACATCATAGACACCTGTGGACAGACCCGTCAGAAGACCATCCCAGGCCCCTTCTGTAATGTCTGCCTTTACGCCCAGGCGCCTGGCAACATTCTGGGCTACTTCCACATCATAACCGACAAGATTGTCGTTCTCATCATGGTAGGAGAACGGCTGCCAGTCTCCTTCAAGCCCGATTCTCAGCTCGCCTGCATCCTTTACCTTCTGCAGGGAGTCATCTGCGGCGGCTGCGGTTGAAGCGGAAGAAGCCGCGCTGGAACCGCATGCGGAAAGACTCAGTGCCATCAGCGCGGCAACACTTACAGATACCAGTTTTTTCATTCATTTCCTCCTGAGTCATGTTCGATGACTCTTCTTAAGAAAGCTTTTGTTCTTTCATTCTGCGGATGATCAAAGAAAGCCTTTGATTCACCCTGTTCCACGATCTTTCCATCTTCCATGAAGATGGTCCTGTTGCTGACATTGCGGGCAAAGTTCATTTCATGTGTCACAATCAGCATTGTCCGCCCTTCTTTTGCAAGATCCTGTATGACCGCCAGCACTTCACCGATCAGTTCCGGATCCAGCGCACTTGTCGGCTCATCAAAGTAGATGATTTCCGGATCCGGAGCCAGAGCCCTGGCGATAGCGACACGCTGCTGCTGGCCGCCGGAAAGCTGGCTGGGATAATAATCAGCCCGTGCTTCCATACCTACTTTCTTCAGCATTTCCATGCCGATGGCTTCCGCCTGATCCTTCTTCATCTTACGGGCTACGGTCAGTCCCTGGGTCACATTTTCAAGCGCTGTCTTATTGGCAAACAGATTGTAGTTCTGAAAGACAAAGCCCGTTCTTTTACGGATGGCTGCGATTTCCTTCTTTCTGATCGTACCAAAGCCATATGCCTTTCCATCAAATACAAGCTGTCCTTCATCCGCTGTTTCCAGAAAGTTGGCACAGCGTAAAAGCGTAGTCTTGCCGGAACCGGAAGGCCCAAGTAAAGCAACCACTTCACCCTTTTCAATGGAAAGCGACACACCATCCAGCACCAGAAGATCACCGAAACGCTTATGTATGTCTCTGATTTCCAGTACTGCCATATCACTCGCCATCCTTTCTGTCATATCTGCCAAGATACTTCTCCACTCTGTGCTGGATAAATGAAATCACCGTACAGAACAGAAGGTAAACCAGGGCAACTTCAATATAAAGGGCAAAGAACTGATAAGTACGGCCGGCAATCCGCTGGGTTGTCATGAACATTTCCACCACCGTGATATTGGCGGCAAGAGACGTATCCTTGACAAGAGAAATCAGAGAATTGCTTAAGGAAGGAAAAGCCGTACGGAAGGCCTGGGGCAGCACAATATGCCACATGATCTGCCCGAAGCTCATACCGACACACAGACCGGCTTCCTTCTGTCCTTCCGGCACCCCTTCAAGGCATCCTCTTAAAGCCTCGGCCATATATGCCCCTTCACAGAAGGAGAAACCGGCCCAGGCCGCCCAGAACGGATCCGCATGGATGCCGACCATCGGCAGACCATAGAAAATAATCATCAGCTGTACTAATAGCGGCGTGCCTCTGATCAGCCAGACATAAAACTGCATGATCTGTTTCAGCACCGGCACTTTGGCGTACTGAATCAAAGCCGCAATCACAGCAATAACAAGTGCTGTAACAAACGACAGAAGCGTCAGAGGAATGGTCATCTGAATCCCCGCTTTGAGAATCTGCGGCAGTGCTTTCAGCAGAATCTGCCATAATTCCTCACTCATATCACCCCTCCCTTCTGAATGTAATCCATATTATAAGCACAGTAAGAGCCATTGAACAATTCAAATGATCTCACAGCCAAAAAGAAACGCATCACTGCGTTTCCTTATTTTCATCTGACTTCGCACCTGCACTGGGCGTAGCGGAAGCACCCGGTGAAGCGGTCGGCTCCGGCTCCTTCTGATACTTCAGTGTACGGCTCAGGATCTTATGGGTACTGGAATTGGACTGTACGCCGACCTGGATTTCACTCCAGTCTTTGATATCCGTATTCTGTACCAGAAGAATATTCTGCGAGATCCAGGTCGTATCCGCCTGATCGCCATCAATGAACACCTTGCACGATTTCGTGAAATTGTCGCCATAGATGTAATACATCTGATCCGACAGCTCCTTGAAGCCGGTCACATCAATCGTCCTGACACCCATCTTATAGAACGGAGAAGGTGTATACGGCGTATCGCCGTCATCGTTATAGCAGTACCGTTTGCCATAGAGAATGTCATACTGCAGGGCCTGCATATTGGCCAGGAAGTTATCATGCCGGCCGCCCATATTGGCCTGCTGGAAACGGAACATCGTGCCCTCATGAATGCCGAGGCGATTCATGATCTCAGCAACAGACTGATAGGCATAGAGATCTTCTGTCTGTTTCTTCATGCTGAAGTTGTCCCAGATCAGATAGTTGGTCTGATAGGTATTGCCGCCGGTCAGATCGCCATCCGTCAGGCCCATGGTCGGCAGATGATCACCATACAGCAGCAGTACAGTCTTTTCATTTCTCTTTTCCAGAGAACTGATCAGATCCGCAATGAACTGATCTTCTTCATGAAGCTCATTGACATAATATTCCCAGGCATAGTCCTGTTCCTGGGTCGGAGCACCGGTGACCGTAATTTTCGGATCATCCAGCACCTGTTCAGTCGGATAGGCGCCATGGGGCTGTACGGATACCGTAAACACATAATCCGCCCCCAGCGTACTGTCCAGACAGTCATTGATCGGGGAAATCAGATTGCGGTCGCGCATCCAGCCGTTGTAGTTGGTATCATCCTGTCCCTGCATGTATTCAGCTGAGGTAAAAGATTCAAAGCCCAGGTTCTTGTATACCGTACGACGGGCATAGAAGTTGGCTTCATTGTCATGCAGGGCAAAGGCATTGTAACCGATGTTACGCAGATCATAGGCACTGCTTTCGCAGCTTTCCTTCTTGAGTACGCCTTTATAAGGATATTCACCTGCACCGAAGAAATGCAGACTCATGCCGGTCAGGGTTTCAAACTCCGTATTGGCCGTGCCGGCACCTACCGTCGGCACCGTATAGTAGCCATTGGAATACTGTTCACACAGCTTATGCCAGTTGGGAATCGGATCCTCATTGAACTTCAGCCAGCTGACTCTGGTCGGATCAAAGAAAGATTCCAGCTGGATGACGATAATATTCGGTTTGTCGCCCTGATCCAGTGATGTTTCCTCAGTATTGGAATCATTGGTCATGATGTTGTCAATCAGCTCCTGGGAGTAGTTATCCGGCTCATTGATGCCGGTATCGAAGATCGTTACCGTAAAGCAGTACGGAAATCCATAATCTTCATACGCAAAGGCGATATTGCCGAAGTATGTAGCCAGAATACCCTGGTTGATACAGAAGCGTGTCAATCCATAGAAGCCTAAAAACGCCGCCACCACACAGGCAAATACCGGTCCTCTGTGCATTTTGCCCGGGTATTTCGGGGTTCTGACATAGTGAACGATCAGATAGATGATGCCTGCCGCAATTCCAAGAAACATCAGAAAGATCTCAAAGCCATTCAGATACTTGGTAATAACCGCACCGCCTTCAGAAATATTCTTGAGATCCGGTCCGGTAAACGGCGTGACACGGTTGGCCAGGATGATGCCATTGGTCAGTCCGAGCACCCCCCAGATGCCGAAGATCAGAATCTGCCAGAAACTTCTCTTGCGGAACAATAATGCCGGGGTAGATGTCACAAAAATATACAGGGCGTTATAGACGAATACCTTTGTCGAGTTATGCATGAAAGCAAAGGTTTCCGTAATACTGCGCCGTGAAAACAGTTCAATCAGGAAATACAGTATGAACGAGAAAATGAACTGAGCTATGGCAGCCTGCCATATATTCATCATATGTTTGGGCTCGCGCTCATGGAATATGACTTTCAGTTTACTGCCGATGCCGGCAAATCTGTTCTTCATCTTTTCAGAAACAGCCATTGATCCGCCCTCCCTTTTTAACGTCTAGCATGATACGCTAATTTTCACAGTTTTTACACAATTTGTATGTGAACTTTGTGTGAATTCGCTTAGGATCTGCTTTTTTCAACGATCTCTTTCTGATAGGCACGCGACAAAGACAGTTCCGTGTCAAAGAACTTTTCAAAATACGGACGGATCGCATCATCTTTAATATATGCCGCATTCTTTTTTCTGATCGCTTCTTCCCGGGAACCGTCAAAGATGGCCTTGCCATGGGCCATTTTCCAGGCAATCACATCCTCCACGGCATGAAAGCGCTTTTCAAACAGTTCCGCCATCTGTACATCTATTTCATCAATCTCCCGCCGTGCTTCCTCCAGTGCCTTCTCCTGCATGTTTTTCTCCTTTTCTCCAGCATTCATCCTCTTTTTCGGATCATGAAATTCTTTTCATCTGGTCATCTTGTTGTATAATCTAGCATATTACAAAGGAGGGACAGTGTGCTATGAGCAATTTTGTGTTTATATCACCGAATTTTCCCAAGACATACTATCAGTTCCCGAAGGCCTGGAAACAGATCGGCGGTACTTCTCTGTGTATCGGGGAAGATCCCTATGACAGCCTGAGTGATGAAATGAAGGCGGCCATGGACGAATACTATCAGGTCGGGTCCATGATGAATTATGACGAAATGTACCGGGCCGTAGCCTGGTTTGCCCATAAACATGGAAAGATAGACTGGCTTGAAAGCAATAACGAATTCTGGCTGGAACAGGATGCCAGACTCCGTACGGATTTCAACATCACCACCGGTGACAAGAGCGGTGATGTCATGCGCTACAAGCTTAAATCCAACATGAAAAAGTACTACGCAGAGGCCGGGGTACCTTCCGCAAGATGGCATCTGACTTCTACATATGAAGAAGGAAAGAAATTCGTAGATCAGGTCGGTTTTCCGGTCATTGTCAAACCGGATGACGGCGTCGGTGCCAATGCGACCTGGCGTATTAATAATGATAAGGAGCTGCAGGACTTCTATAGACAGAACCTGCCTGTCCAGTACATCATGGAAGAGTATGTCCCGGGTTACATCGTCTCCTTTGACGGCATCACCGATCAGGACAACAACATCATCTTCAAGACATCCCACACCTTCCCGGAGCCCATCATGGATGTGGTAAACAAGGCAGATGAATGCGTGTACTGGAGTGAGCGTGAAATCCCCGAGGACATTGAAGACTGCGGTACAAAAGTCATCCATGCCTTCAAGATCAGAGGCCGTTTCTTCCATACGGAATACTTCCGTCTGACCGAAGACAAGCCGGGCCTTGGCAAAAAAGGAGGTCTTGTCGGCCTTGAAGTCAACATGCGTCCGCCGGGAGGCTATACCACCGACATGATGAACTTTGCCAACGACATCAACGTATACAGCGTCTATGCCAACATGGCCATGTACAACCTTGCCATGTATGAAACCGACCGTCCGTATTACTGTGTCTATTGCGGCAGACGTGATAAATACGAATACACCAATGGTGAAGCAGCGGTATTTGCCCGCTATGGCTCAGCCATCTGTATGCATGAGCGCATGCCTGGCATCCTCGGCTCAGCCATGGGTGAAGACATGTACATTGCCCGCTTCAAGCGCAGGGAAGATGTCAAGGCATTCATCCGCTTTGTCATGGACAAATCCAGGGAAACTGAAAAGAAGGAAACAGAGAAGAAATGAAAGTAATGTACTTTAAAGAATATTCCAGCTGCCTCGGCCGTGATATGGAATACAAAGTCTATGGCCATGCCGGCAAGCCGGTGCTTGCCTTCCCGAGCCAGGACGGCCGCTTCTTCGACTTTGAAAATAACGGCATGATCGGCTGTATCGAAGCCTATATCAACGACGGCAGAATTCAGGTCTTCACCTGCGATTCCAATGATGTCAATTCCTGGTCTTCCAAGTCATGGGACAACCGCAAGCGCATTGAGGCACAGGAAGCCTACTTCCACTATGTCACCGATGAGCTCTGCCCCCGCATCATTGCCATCAATGAAGAAGCCAACGGCGCCAGGGCAGACGGCATCCTGACAACCGGATGTTCCATGGGCGGCACCCATGCCCTGAACTTCCTGTTAAGACGTCCGGACATCTTCTCCGGCTGTATTGCCCTGTCCGGTGCCTATAACGCCAGACTGTTCTTCCCGGACTACAGTGATGATCTTGTCTATGCCAATTCCCCCGTGGATTACATCAACGGCATGCCCTACGATCACCCTTATGTGGAGATGTACCGCCACAGAGACATTATCCTGTGCTGTGGAAGAGGTGCCTGGGAACATCCGATGCAGGAAGACAGCGCCCGCATGAAAGAACTGTTTGAATACAAGAACATCCCGGCCTGGGTCGACTTCTGGGGCACAGACGTCTCCCATGACTGGCCATGGTGGCGCAAGCAGCTTCCCTACTATATGAACTTTGTCTGCTGAAACGATGTCCTTTGACATCGTTTT
>ONOV01000008.1 GCA_900319505.1 uncultured Erysipelotrichaceae bacterium | reverse complement strand
AGCGGACCGGCGGATGCTTTGATGCATAAGTATGAGCTGGACGCAGAAGGCGTAGCCAAGTTCATCAAAGCACATTTAGGTTAAATAAAAATCGTGGGAACTGAATTCCCACGATTTTATTATGCTGTCTTTGTTTTCTTTGTCTTGGAAGCAGGGGCAGCTTTCTTTTTCGGCTTCGGCTCTGTTTTTTCAGCCGGCTTTTTCTCAGCAGAAGCTTTAACAGGCTGTTCTTTCTTTTCCGGCAGATCTTCTTTGATCTCATAATGATCATCCAGCATGCGTTTGGCAGCTTCTTTGGCTTCCTTGCGTTCCTTCTTGGCCTGCTTTGCCTTCTTCTTCAGGGCTTTGAGGGTTTCCTCATCATAGTTTAAGGAGTAGGCAAGCCATAAAGGCTCTCCTTCCAGCAGCTTTCTGAT
Source organism: uncultured Erysipelotrichaceae bacterium (assembly GCA_900319505.1). Lineage (GTDB taxonomy): Bacteria > Bacillota_I > Bacilli_A > Erysipelotrichales > Erysipelotrichaceae > Bulleidia. Next base: position 11,259 of record ONOV01000008.1, on the reverse strand, counting down.
TTCCTTGTAATCTTTTGTCAGGAATCCGGCGCCGGCTTCCTGCAGGTCGATCGTACGGGAAGGATGAGAGACAATACCGATGGTGAAGCATCCGTCGGCTACCCCGGCCATGATATTGGATGCGCTGTCGGTAATGAAGACGCATGACTTTGCGTCCATCAGATGGCAGCACTTCAGAAGTGCATCAGATCTTTCGTCAAGATGTCCGGCACTGCCGATGATGACATCAAAGTAGGAATCAATATCGGTATGACGCAGCAGTTCAACAATTTCCGAACGTTTGCGGGCGGAGACAATACCGGTCTTATAGCCGTTATCCTTCAGCCATACTAACAGATCCGTGACGCCGTGCATCGGCTGAATCAGATCGATCAGATGCCGGGACTGATAGCTGCTGAACTCTTCCAGGGCCTGGGCGGTATCTGCCTTGGGGAGATACTTGGCCAGAATGTCAGCGGTGTTGCCGCGGATGATTTCCTGGAAGTTTTCCGGGGTCATTTCACGGCCGGTGCCGAAAACGGCAAATACATGTCTGTAGGTGGCTGCCATGGCAGGTTCTGTTTCCATGACTGCTCCGTCAAAGGAAAAGATGACTGCCGGCCTGGGTGCTTTCTTTTCCATCTTGCGCAGCTGCTTGTCCTCTTTCTTTTCTTTGCTCATATAGCCTCCATGATTATTTTTAAACAGGTTCTGTCCTTATCATACCATTATCAGCCGGTAAAACACCGTTTTCCATGATGGATTTTGAAAGGAAATGCATGACTGTACAGCAGAAGATTTTCTGAAACAGAATCGGGTCTGCTGTCACAATTCCTTATGAAAAAGGCTTGACGAAGCGGATGAATGCGCTTACCATAAAAACTGTAAAAAGCATTGAGGAAGAAAAAGAAGAATGTTTATCGCTGCAGAGAGTCCCTGGCTGGTGAGAAGGGATACGTGGCGTTCTTCTGATGTCACTTCTGAGCGGGCGCGGTGAAGGTATAGTAATTGCGCACGGGTGAACCCGTTACAGTTCTACGGTTTGCTGGAACCGGATGAGTGGTGTATCGGATCTGATACACAAGCTGAGTGGTACCGCGGTGGAAATGCATGCATCGTCTCAAATAGAGGCGATGCATTTATTTTATCCAAAGGAGAAATCAAATGAAGAAGAAACTCAGTACGATGACATCGATCGCGATCGGGATTACCCTGTTTTCCATGTTTTTCGGCTCAGGCAACCTGATCTTCCCGCCTTTCATGGGCTTTCAGGCTGGTACGGAAACCTGGAAGGGCATGCTTGGCTTCGGCATTACCGCAATTCTGTTTCCGGTTCTGGGCGTCATTGTGATTGCCAAGTTCTCGGATCTGCCGCATCTTGCCTCAAGAGCTGGCAGAAGATTTGCCACACTGTTTACGATCTTAGTCTTCCTGTCCCTTGGCCCGGGCCTTGCCATTCCAAGAAACGCTGCCGTGTCCTTTGAAATGGCGGTAATTCCCTTTGTGGGCCATGTGACCATGGGCATGCGCATTGCCTATTCGCTTGTCTTTTTTGCCATTGCCTATTTTCTGAGCGCAAGACCTGATAAGCTGACGGATACATTAGGCAAGTTTCTTGGACCGATTCTGCTGGGGCTGATGCTTGTGGTTGCGATTGTCTGCTTTGTCAATGTGGACGGTCCTCTGACTGAGCCAGACGGTGCCTATGCCTCTTCGCAGACGCTGCAGGGATTTCTTGACGGCTATCTGACTATGGATACGCTGGCGGCGCTTAACTTCGGCAACATCATTGCGCTGAATGTCATGGATCAGGGTGTGAAGGATAAGAAAGACATTGTGCACTATACAGTTATTGCCGGATGGATTGCCGGTCTTCTGCTGCTTGTTGTCTATGCATTCATGGCCCATGTCGGTTCCTTATCCGCTGCGATCTCTGCTGAAGCGGCCAATGGTGCCAATGTTCTGACCAATATCGTTGCCTATCTTTTCGGCACACCGGGGCTCATCCTGCTGGCGGTGATCTATATTCTTGCATGTCTGACAACCTGTATCGGATTATTGTGCTCATGCTCGGAATACTTCGCTTCCATTTCCAGAATGAATTATCAGGGATGGGTAGCTCTGTTTACCATTTCCTCTTTCTTCATGTCGGTTGTCGGGCTGGATCAGATTCTTGTCATTTCCGTACCGATTCTCAATGCCATGTATCCGATTGCCATTGTGTTAGTCATTCTTGGCTTACTGGATGAAAAGCTGAAGGGTCATGAGAATGTCTATAAGATGTCGCTTCTTTTTACCGGTATTGTGTCCATCATCTATTCTCTGTCTTCAGCCGGGTTCAATATTCCCTTTATTTCCAGAGCTGTCACATCCATTCCGCCCTGCACGGATCTCTGCTGGATCATTCCGGCGGTGATCGGCTTTATGATCGGCTGGTTCATGCCGGCAAAGCATGAAGCATCCATGCGGGAAAGCATCAGTCCGCAGCAGATCTGAAGCAGACATTGCATGAGAACATCTGTCAGGTGTTCTCATTTTCTGATTGCGGTAGAATAGAGAAAAGAGGTATGGAATCATGACATTGAATTTAAGAGATGCGGCAGATGCGATGCGGATGGTAAGCGATGAGAGCATCGGCTATTACAACCGGGCGGATGAGACATTCCAGTGGTATGGACCGTATGAAAGAGAAGAGGAGCAGGAGGATGAGGAAGATCTTGTTCCGCTGCCTTCCCGGTATGATATCAATGACTATCACATCATGGAGGAATTCATTGATTCTCTGGAAGATGGACAGGCAAAGGAATGGCTTGGCAACAGTATCAGAGGCAGAGGTGCTTTCAGAAGGTTCAGAGGGACTTGTGAAAGATTCGGTCTGCTGGATGACTGGTATGCATTCCAGGATGAATACTATCTGAATCTGGCCAGGGACTGGTGTGATGCCAATAACATTCCGTATGAAAACAGAGAAGAAGAGATGGATGACGATGATAATGCGGATTTTGACTGGAATGATGAAGAACAGTTCAGACCAAGGGAAGAAGTACAGAAAGAGGTAAAAGTACAGAAGGATCCGTTCAGGATTGTAGAGATGTCAGAACGGAATATGAATCTGCTTTCCTATCTGACGGATGCGTATGACCGGCTGATGGAAGAGGAAAGGGAAGAGCATACGGATGAGATGATCGGTGAGGATCAGTTTGTCTATGCGGTCAGTGATAATGGCAGGTTCATTGCCTATGTTTATGGAAAGTATATTGAAGATACGGCTGTGGTGAAGGAGATGTATGTCAGAAAGGAATACCGGCATAAGGGGGTCGGCAGGAGTCTATTGGATCATGTCAGACAGGAGAATGAGAAGACGGCGGTGCGCATGGAAAGGCAGAATGACAGTGTGAAAGCTTTTCTGAAGGCATGCGGATATGGCCGGATCAAAGCGGTTGAATATACGGTGGAATGAGGACGGCAGTCCTCTTTTCATTTCTGAAGGAATCTTCAGAAATGAAAAGAACTGCAATCCGCTGCAATAGGGATGGAGATGGATGTATGGACCAGAATCGATCATTTCATGGCAGAAGCACAGGATGCTTTGCAGAGCGGAAAATACGCAAGGCTGAAAAAAAGCCGTTATCTGCACAAAGGCGATTCCTATTAGGAAGAAAAGAAAGTGATTCCACGAATCATATAAAAATATCGCTTTCTTGATTCAGATCAAAGAATAAAACGGGGAGTTCCATAAAATGAAATTGCTGGATGGGAGGTGCTTTTATGAAAGGCTGGATTCATTCGGTTGAATCTTTCGGATCTGTGGATGGACCCGGGGTCAGGTATGTGATCTTTGTGCAGGGGTGTCAGTTCAGATGTCTGTACTGTCATAATGCGGACACATGGAACAGAGCGGAAGGAAAAGAAATGAGCAGTGATGAACTGCTGGAAAAGGCGCTGCGCTATCGCAGCTACTGGGGCAGTGAAGGCGGTATCACGGTAAGCGGAGGAGAACCGCTGCTGCAGATGGAATTTGTGACGGATCTGTTTGAAAAGGCTAAGGCGCTCGGGGTGTCAACCTGTATTGATACAGCGCTTGGACCTTATCGGGAAGAAAAGGAATGGAAAGAGAAGTTTGACAGACTGATGCGCCTGACGGACTTACTGCTTGTGGATATCAAGGAAATTGATCCGGTTAAGCATAAGGCTTTGACCGGGCATGACAATGATTCTGTTCTGCAGGGGCTGCGGTATCTTTCTTCCATCGATAAGCCGGTATGGATCCGGCATGTTCTGGTACCCGGGGTAACGGACAATGATCAGGATCTGATGCATACAAGAGCGTTCATTGATACCTTGGGCAATGTGAAACGGGTGGAAGTACTGCCTTATCACAGCCTGGGGGCATATAAGTGGGAGAAGCAGGGCATGAAATATCCTCTGGACGGCGTGAAGAGCCCGGATCAGAGAAGAATAGAAAATGCAGAGAGAATACTCTGCCGGAAGGAGAAAGCATGAGAGAAGAATGGAATGGTTTTCAGGGAACAAAGTGGCAGGATGACATTAATGTAAGAGATTTTATCCAGCATAACTATACCCCGTATGAAGGGGATGAAAGTTTCCTGGAGGGTCCGACAGAAGCGACGGATTATCTGTGGGATCAGGTACAGGCACTGCAGAAGGAAGAAAGAAAAAGAGGCGGTGTGCTGGCGTGTGAGACGGAAGTGGTATCAGGCCTGACGGCTTATGGGCCGGGCTATATTGATGCCGCTCATCCGGAATATGAGAAAATTGTGGGGCTGCAGACGGATCAGCCGCTGAAGCGTGCGTTTATGCCGTATGGCGGCATCAAGATGGCGGAAGAAGCAGCTGAAACGTATGGCTACAAGGTCAATCCAAAGTATCATAAGATCTTTACGGAATACCATAAGACACATAACCAGGCTGTGTTTGATGCCTATACGGATGAGATGAAAACGGCAAGGCACTGTCATATTGTGACAGGTCTGCCGGACACATATGGAAGAGGCAGAATTGTCGGAGATTATCGCAGAGTAGCACTGTATGGCATTGATTTTCTGATTGAAAAAAAGAGAGAAGATCTGAAAAACTGCGGTGACGGTACGATGCTTGATGACATCATCCGCCAGAGAGAAGAGCTGGCGGATCAGATCAGAGCGCTGCAGGACATGAAGAAAATGGCGCTTGCCTATGGCATTGATATCGCAAAGCCGGCAAAGAATGCCCGGGAAGCAGTACAGTGGCTGTATTTCGGCTATCTGGCTGCGATCAAGACGCAGAATGGGGCGGCCATGTCGGTGGGACGTATTTCCACTTTCCTTGATATCTATATGGAAAGAGATCTGAAGAACGGGACATTGACGGAGAAGGAAGCACAGGAGCTGATCGATCATCTGGTGCTGAAGTTCCGCATGGTCAAGTTTGCCCGTATTCCTTCCTATAATGAACTGTTCTCAGGCGATCCGGTATGGGCAACCCTTGAGATGGCAGGCCTGGGGAATGACGGCAGACATATGGTAACCAGAAATGACTATCGTTTCCTGCATACGCTGGAAAACATGGGACCGTCGCCGGAGCCGAATCTGACGGTACTGTATTCAAAGAGACTGCCGGAAAACTTCCGCAGATACGCGGCCCGTATTTCCATTCGTACATCCTCCATTCAGTATGAAAATGATGATGTCATGCGGCCGATCTGGGGTGATGACTACAGCATCTGCTGCTGTGTCAGTGCGACGGAGACCGGTAAGGAAATGCAGTTCTTCGGGGCCAGAGCCAATCTCGGCAAATGTCTGCTGTATGCCATCAATGGCGGTAAGGATGAAAAGTTCCGGGATAAGAACGGGCATCACATTCAGTGCGGTCCGGAGTTTGCTCCGATTACATCTGAATATCTGGATTATGATGAAGTCATGCATAAGTTTGATCTGATGATGGACTGGCTGTCCGGGCTCTATGTCAATATTCTGGATCTTATCCAGTACATGCATGACAAGTACTACTATGAGTCAGCGGAAATGGCGCTGATTGATACGGATGTCAGAAGAACGTTTGCGACCGGTATTGCCGGTTTCTCACATGTAGTGGATTCGTTAAGCGCCATTAAATATGCAAAAGTAAGAGTGATCCGGGATGAAGAGGGTGTATCCAGAGACTTTGTCGTAGAAGGGGACTTCCCGCGCTATGGCAATGATGATGAAAGAGCGGATGAGATTGCCGTATGGTTATTGAAGACATTCATGACCAAGATCAGAAAGCACCATACTTACCGTAATTCCGAACCGACTACTTCCATCCTCACGATTACTTCCAATGTGGTTTATGGCAAGGCTACCGGTGCACTGCCGGATGGCAGAGGTGCCTATGAACCTTTCTCTCCTGGGGCAAATCCTGCCTATGGGGCAGAGAAGAACGGTCTGCTCGCTTCTTTGAACAGTACGGCCAAGCTGCCGTATGAATATGCCCTGGATGGCATTTCCAACACCCAGACCATCAACCCCGGCGCATTGGGACATGATGAAGATGAAAGAAGCAGGAATCTCGTCTCGGTTCTCGATGGCTACTTCCTGCAGGGCGGCCATCACCTCAATGTCAATGTATTCGGGGTGGAGAAGCTGAAGGATGCCATGGCGCATCCGGAAAACCCGGCCTATGCCAACTTCACGATCCGGGTTTCCGGCTATGCGGTGAAATTCATTGATCTGACCCGTGAACAGCAGCTGGATGTCATTGCCAGAACGTGCCACGACAGAATGTAATCCTGTCCAGGAAGGCCGATGCAGATGAACGCATCGGTTTTTCTTTTTGTGTTAAAGCAGGGAATATGCACAAGTGAAGAAATAAACAGAAATATCCATACATCCGATATAATAAAAGGCAGAGGACAAAGAACATGGAAGAAAAGAAAAAGTATTATACGAAAAATACAGGCTATACAGGGGAAGAGAAGAAGCTGATCCGCAATTTCCGGAAGTGTTCCCGGAAGGAAAGAGAGATTCTGGCTGTTTTAGTAGAAAAGACGGCCATGCATATGACGCAGCTGGATGATCTTTCCAGTCTGCTTAAGAAGTAATCATGGAGCTTTTAAGTGAAGCGGAGAGTAAAATAGCAGAATGGATCTGGGCCAATCCGGGGATCGGATCCATGAAGCTTGTGGCGGTATGTGAGTCTTCCTATGGCTGGAAGCAGTCTACGGTCTTTACGATGATCCGCCGGATGAAGGATAAGGGGCTGTTAGTCAATGAGAAAAGCCATCTGACGATGACGGTAAGCCGCCATGCATATTATCATATGTATACAAAGCATATACTGGAATGTCATTATGGCGGTTCTCTGACGGCGTTTGTGGAGAGTGCGCTTGTGTATGACGGTATTGATAAGAATGAGGCAGGCAGACTGCTGAATGTCATACGCAAGTATACGAATTGAGGTGATGGTATTGAAACAGGAAATGGTGAAGTTTATCGGATCATGTCTTCTCTGGATGGCATGTTTTCTGGGTATTTATCTGCTGTTTGCGGATGCGGAAAGTCAGCTGTCGCTGAATATCATGTATACCGCTGTCACGGCCGGTCTGACCGGCACCGTGATGCGGTTTTATAAGGATTGGAAATCACTTGTTTTCTATGCACTGAGTGTAATTGCCCTTGGAGGGGTGTTCCTGACGGTCCGAAGAGGCGTCAGTGAGAATGTGGAATTTGCGGCATGTTTCATTCTGATTGCCATGTTCATGTACAGGCCGGAAGCGGCTAAGCGTGCTTCGCTGCCTCTGCAGAGCGGCAGTGCGCTCACCCAGTATCATACTGTATATATGAATATGGAAGGCAGAAGATATACCCTGATGATTGAGAAGCTGTGGATGGAACGGCTGGTTCATGTCAGCGGGACGGTTCATGGTCTTTTAAAGCAGGGTGATGTTGTCATGGTGCTGAGTGACGGCATGAAGGCACAGAAGGCAATTGTGTCTGCCATCCTTAAAAATGGAGCACAGCTGAAGGAAGCGGCGGATACGGAAGTGGAGCTGATTCTTGATAAGCTTGTACGCAGGCCATTGCAGTATGGGGTAATCAGCAGTATCGTGCCGGGACAGATGCCGGATCAGGCACAGGAAAATCCGCTTTTAACAGGCATGATGTATGAGTATGGAAAGTTCTATGAGGATGAGAATTTCCGTCATTCCTTCTTTCATGTGGCGGAGCACAGCCGTTTCCTTGTGCCGGTGAGCCTGGAACAGGGACAGGAAGGTTCCTTTCAGTCTATGCGGATCGGCTTCAAGGGCATTGCCCGCCAGGACAATCAGGAAATGAAGTCGTTTGCCCTGTTTACGGATCAGAATGCTCTGCATGAGTGGAGAGCGCTGTTTACGGGCGGCAAGGCGCCGCTGACGATGGTGATTACGTTTCATGATGCCTGTCAGATCATGTTCAGGGGGCACAGCGGGATTGTGATCAATCCGTTTGGACCGAAGTATGTGTATCTGACGGATCAGATGGTGAATCAGCTGACGGAGAGTCCTTCCTATCGGAAGGAGTTCGGTGATCCGCGTCAGAGCAGGATGAGTTTTGAGAGAAAGGGAATGAAGAAGAAAAAATGAATCATACACAGGATATGCTTGATTTCTTATATGCCTGCCCGACCTGTTTTCATACGGTACATGCCGTAGAGACAAGGCTGGAAGAAAATGGCTATGAAAGACTGGAAGAAAAGAACAGATGGAAGCTTGAAGAGGGCGGAAAGTATTACGTGACCCGCAACCAGGCAAGCATTATTGCTTTCCGTATCCCCCGTAAGGATTATACGGGCTATATGATCGGGGCCAGTCATTCGGATTCGCCATCCCTCAAGATCAAGGAAAATCCGGAACTGAAGGGACATGGCTATACGAAGCTGAATGTGGAGAAGTATGGCGGTGCAATTCTTTCCGGCTGGCTGGACAGACCGCTGTCTGCGGCGGGAAGAGTGATGGTGAAGGAAGGAAACCGGATTGTTTCAAAGCTGTACTGCAGCGAGGAAGATCTCTTTGTCATTCCTTCTCTTGCCATTCATATGAACCGTAAAACCAATGAAGGAATGAACTGGAATGTGCAGACGGATCTGTGTCCTCTGATGGCGGTGGATGAAAATACGGATTTTCTGTCCATTGTCAGTGAAGATCTCAGGGTGAGGAAAGAGGATATCATCGGGCATGATCTGTTTCTGTATGTCAGGGAAAAGGGCAGAGTTATCGGCCGTCATAAGGATATGATTCTGGCTGCCCATATTGATGATCTGATGTGCGGGTATGGCGACCTGGTTGGGTTTCTGAACAGTAAGGATGGGGACAGTGTGCCGGTGCTTGCGATCTTTGATAATGAAGAGACCGGTTCCTTAAGCGCACAGGGAGCGGACAGCACATTCCTGGCGGATACGCTGGCGGCGATCAATGACGGCTGCGGCAGAGATGCCATGGCCAACCGCACTGCCATCGCTGAAAGTTTCATGGTATCGGCAGATAATGCCCATGCGGTTCATCCCAACCATCCGGAAAAGGCAGATCCCGTCAACCAGCCCCATATGAATGCCGGCATTGTCATCAAATACAATGCCAACCAGCACTATACAAGTGATGCGCTCAGCGCTGCTGTATTCCGGATGATCTGTGAAAAGGCAGGCGCTTCCTGCCAGGTATTTACCAACCGTTCTGATATGCTGGGCGGCAGTACGCTGGGCAATCTCAGTGAAAGACATGTCTCTCTGCATACGGTGGATATCGGTCTGCCGCAGCTGGCCATGCATTCCTGTATGGAAACAGCCGGCACAAAAGATACGGAAGATCTGATTCAGGCCATGCAGGTATTCTTCAGCAGCAGTGTTGCCGCTGAGAAAGATGATTTTGAAGTAAAGGTATCGGAATGATGCCTTTTCTTTTTGAAAAAATGTAAATAATTGAACAGGCACATGAAAATAAATGAAAAAATGAAAGCAAAATATAGGCATGGTTCATGTGTGCTGTTAAAATAGATAACGGGAAAAATCCTGGAGGATAATACATACTATGAGTTCTTACGTTGATAATGTCATTGCCGGTGTAAAGGCAAAGAATCCGGATCAGCCGGAGTTCATTCAGGCTGTTACGGAGGTTCTCAAGAGCATTGAACCGGCGGTGGACGCCCATCCTGAATATGAACAGGCGGCGCTGCTGGAAAGAATGGTGGAGCCGGAAAGACAGATCATGTTCAGAGTTGTTTGGACGGATGATGCAGGAAAGGTACAGGTAAACAGAGGCTACCGTGTTCAGTTCAACGGTGCTTTAGGACCGTATAAGGGAGGCCTTCGTTTCCATAAGTCAGTCAATCTGTCCATTCTCAAGTTCCTGGGCTTTGAACAGGTATTCAAGAACAGTCTGACTACACTGCCGATCGGCGGCGGCAAGGGCGGATCTGATTTTGATCCTCATGGTAAGAGCGATGGTGAAATCATGCGTTTCTGCCAGGCTTTCATGACAGAGCTGTATCGTCATATCGGCCTGAATACGGATGTGCCGGCTGGTGATATCGGTGTCGGCGGCAGAGAGATCGGCTATCTGTTCGGTCAGTACAGAAGAATCCGTGATTCTTATGATAATGGCGTACTGACTGGCAAGGGACTGACGTATGGCGGTTCCCTGATCCGTCCGGAAGCGACCGGCTATGGTGTGCTGTACTATGCGGAAAGAGCACTGTCCTATGTCAATGATTCTCTCAAGGGCAAGACCATTGCCGTATCGGGCTATGGCAATGTGGCCTGGGGTGTTGCCAAGAAGGCAGTTGAATTAGGTGCCAGGGTTGTGACCATTTCCGGCCATAACGGCTATGTATATGATCCGGAAGGCATCAATACCGAAGAGAAGCTGAACTATCTGCTGGAGATGCGTGCTTCCCGCGATGCCAATATCAGAATGTATGCGGAGAAGTTCAACCTGCCGTTCCATGAGGGTGAAAAGCCGTGGAGCGTGAAGGCGGATGTATGCATTCCGTGCGCAACCCAGAATGAGATCGGTATGGAAGAGGCCAGGGAGATTGTGGCCAATGGCACAAAGTATTACTTTGAAGGTGCCAACATGCCGGCTTCTACAGAAGCACACAAGTATATGATGGAACATGGTGTCATGGTCGGACCGGCCAAGGCATGCAATGCGGGCGGTGTTGCTGTATCTGCGCTGGAAATGAGCCAGAACAGTGAAAGACTGCAGTGGAAGGCAGAAGAAGTAGATGCCAGGCTCAAGGAGATCATGACAAGCATCGTTGATGTTTCCGT
>ONOV01000019.1 GCA_900319505.1 uncultured Erysipelotrichaceae bacterium | reverse complement strand
ATGACCGGACTGGGCCGTGGATACTTCCTTGATGATGTTCATGCGGATATGTGCCGCATGCTTTTTCAGTTCTTCATTATCCATTTTATCTTCTCCTGTTTTATTCTGTACCAATCATGCCAAGCTTAGCATCACTTCAAAGAAGCGGTCAATGTCATCTGTCCTTTTCCGCTTCAATGCGGTAATTGAATATTTTTCCGGCTTCTTCAAGCGTACTGAGTGTTCTGACATAGTAGTGCACACCAAGCCATCTGCCGTTTTTATTGCCGGCCTTGGGAAAGAACATCATTTGTTCAAAACCGAATTTCCTGTGTAAATGCTCAGATGCCGTATTGCCTTCGGTAATGATAGAAGTCATATGATGATAGCCATCCCTCTCTGCCAGCTGAATGATCGCTTCCATCAGCTTTGATCCGGCACCTCTGCCCCTTTCCTCATGATCGAGGTATACAGCCAGATCACACGTCCAGTCATATGCTGCTCTTTCATTGAAAGCAGAAAGATAGGCATAGCCGATGACTCTGCCTTCCTCTTCCAGCACAATCCAGGGATAGCGCTTTACAATGCGATGAACTCTCTCTGTAAAAGCAGAAAGAGACAGCTGTTCTGTTTCAAAGGTTGCCGGACTGTTTGCAATATACCAGTTGTAAATGGAAAGACATGGTTCAATATCCTTTTCTTCCAGCATTCTGATCATTTACCATTCGCCTCTTTCCATCTTTTCCTTTACCTCATAGAGACTTGAACAGATGGCATCCGCCTTCTGTTTCATCTCATCATCCGGCTGTACCATATCCGGCACCATCACCGTAAAGCAGCCGGCCGCATGACCCGCCCTCACGCCGTTGTACGCATCTTCAAACACATAGCAGTCTCTGCCGGATAAGCCAAGCTTCTCAGCCGCCTTCAGAAAGATATCCGGCGCCGGCTTTCCTTTTTCCACTTCCGTACCGGAAGTCAATGCATCAAAGTAAGGCAGCAGGCTCAGTCGATTCAGATTCTTTCTGACAAGTTCAATTGCCGAAGAACTGGCTACCGCAGTCTTCACGCCATGCGCTTTGAGATACGCCAGCAGCTCATGTGCCCCTGGCTTTTCCTCAACATACTTCTGACAGTATTGCGCCGTTCTTCTGACACAGCTTTCATAGACTTCCGTACTGTCCGCTCCCGGATAATAATGACTGATCAGAGCAATTCCCTCATCCCGGCTGGATCCGCTGATCTTCACAAGGAACGCCGGATCCAGATCAATACCGCGCTCTTCTGCTTCTTTTTTCCAGAACATATGATAGACTGCCTCAGAATCAATCAGCAGTCCATCCATATCAAATATCGCACCTTTTTTCATGCCTGCATTATACTGAACCGCCTCTTGCCTGTACAATCTTTTCTGCCCCATAAATCATCAGAAGTACTGCAATACAGACAAGAACTCCTGAAACAAATCCTTTCCCGCCTGTGATCAGCCGTGATACACCCTGAACTGCAATGCCGGCAATGATCATGATGATCCCGGTCAGTATATTCTTCTGCTTCACCATCGCCCGGCATGCGGAAAGTTTCTGCAAAGCACTGTCATGGTCTTGACTTTCCACAAGTGTCTCAAGCGGCAGGCCGATACAGTCACATATCTTTTCCATCTCTTCATCTTTCAATACAGCTGAACCATTCAGATACATTCTGATCCGGTTTGCCGGTATGCCTGTTTTCACACTCAGCTCAGCAGGTGTCATATTCATGTCCTGCATTCTCTTTACCGTCTTCTTTGATAGATTCACCGGTGTCATACTTCTTTGACCTTCTTTCTTCTGTTCAGCATTATAACTTCATATATAATAATGCCATATGAAGAAAATCAGATTGATCGCAAGTGATATTGACGGCACACTGCTGCAGAATGGTGCCGTTTCTCTTGAGCCTGTTCTTTTTGACCAGATCAGAGAACTCAGAAAAAATGGCATTCTATTCCTGGCCGCAAGCGGAAGAGAATACACCAACCTGCAGCGGCTTTTTGAACCGGTGAAGGATGATATTGCCTACTTATGCCTGAACGGCTGTCTGACTGTCTATGAAGGAAAAATCCTTTCACGAAGTGAAATGGATCCTGACACAGCCCATGAACTGATCTCCGCCTTTGAAGCTTGTGATAGAACTGAAGCGTTGATCAGCGGTCTGAATACATGCTACATCAAACCGAAAGATCCTGAATATCTGCATGTAGTGCGTGATATCGTTCATAATACGGTGACAGTTGTGGATGATCTGCATCATATTCCTGAACCTTACAGTAAGATCTCCGCATATGAGAAAGACAATGTCAACGACCTGGAAGAATGGCAGAAGCAGTTCGGCAGCCGGATTACCGTACAGATCGGCGGCCAGAAGTGGCTTGACTGTGCCCCCAGGGGCGTTAATAAGGCATCCGGTTTTCTGCAGCTTCTGAAACATCTTCAGATTGACCCGGCAGATACCATCATGTTCGGTGATAATGACAATGATCATCAGATCCTTGAAGCAGCCGGCATGGCTGCAGCTGTAGAGAATGCTGTACCTTCCATTAAAGCAATCTGTCCTTATACAGCTAAGACAGTCCCGGAAGCTCTGAACCGCATCCTGCATGGTGAAGAACTCCTGCAGCAATAGAGAGAAATGACAAAGGAGCGCCAGCACAGCACCAATGTCAGTAAGTTAAGATATGGCATTGGCTGCAGGCCTT
>ONOV01000184.1 GCA_900319505.1 uncultured Erysipelotrichaceae bacterium | reverse complement strand
TCTCGGTGCCGGTATCCTATGCCGGCATCATTTCCATGATCATTGCGGCCGGCACCATTGTTTCTTCTCTGTACAGTGACCGTCTGACAGGACGCTTCGGTACCGGCAGGGTTACAGCAGCCAGTGTCGGCCTGACGTGTCTTGCCCTGTTCGGTTTTTCTTTCAGCCATACCTTCGGCCTGCTGGTGCTCTGGGCGGTTCCCTATGGGCTTGGGGCCGGGGCAGTGGATGCCTCATTGAACAATTATGTTGCTTTGCATTATAAGAGCCGGCATATGAGCTGGCTGCACTGCATGTGGGGCATCGGTGCTTCCCTCGGTCCTTCGATCATGGGTTATGCCATTGCAAAAGGGCAGACATGGAATACGGGCTATCGCTGGATCGGGTATATCCAGCTTGTATTGACGGCTGTTCTTCTGCTGTCGCTTCCGCTCTGGCACGAAAAAGCTGAAGATGCCGGAAAAACAGAAATGGCTGAAAAAGCATTTTCGCTGCGTGAAATACTGCGTATTCCCGGGGCTGAGGCCGTCATGATCACATTCTTCTGCTATTGTGCTCTGGAACAGACCGCAGGCTTATGGGCTTCCAGCTATCTTGCTCTGCATTGGAATGTTCCTGCTGAAACGGCTGCTTCCTTTGCCGGCATGTTCTACATCGGCATTACCATCGGCCGGGCAGTCAGCGGCTTTCTGACATTCAGGCTGAATGATACGGCATTGATACGGCTGGGGCAGGGGGTGATCGCAATCGGAGGTTTGATGCTGGCGGTGCCTGTATCTTCAAAGCTGGCCTGTATGGGGCTGATTGTTATCGGGCTTGGCTGTGCACCGGTTTATCCTTCACTGCTGCATTCCACTCCAGCTCATTTCGGCACAGAACGCTCTCAGGCAGTGGTTGGCGTACAGATGGCTTCGGCTTATATCGGTTCCTGTCTGATGCCGCCGCTATTCGGTTTTCTGGCCCGGCATGTGGCGATTGCATTATTTCCATTCTATCTGCTTGCCGTCCTTTTACTGATGGTTTTCATGCATGAGCGGGTCATCTTTCAGACCTCTGAAAGCAGATAAAACTTACAGAAAAAAATTTCAGAAAAAATTTATAATTTGCGTTGACATTTTCATTCTTGAAACTATAATGATAGCCATAAGCAAGGAAGAGAAGAGTAACCTCAGACAGAGCTTACAGAGAGTCCCGGCAGCTGAGAAGGGATGCATAAGGATGAGGCGAACATGGTCTTGGAGCTGTATGGCTGAAATGTAAGCTGTACCGGGAGTTCCCGTTATCGGACAGGGCTGTGATGGCAGTCAGTGAGGCATATGCCGTGAGGCACATGTGAATTAAGGTGGTAACACGAGATTTATATCCCGTCCTTATATAAGGACGGGATTTTTGTTTGTGAGGGAAAGGAGGATCCAAATGATTGAAATTGTCGATGCAGTGAAGACATTCAGGACCAAGGAAGAAGATATTCATGCGGTCAATGGCGTTTCACTGAAGATAGAAGATGGTGAGATTTACGGTATTATCGGTTATTCCGGGGCCGGTAAATCAACCCTTGTCAGGCTGATCAATCAGCTGGAAAAACAGAGTGCCGGCGATGTCATTATCGACGGCCAGAAGATGCAGGATTTAAGTAAGAAGGAACTGAGAGAAAAGCGTCGGAAGATCGGCATGATCTTCCAGCACTTCAATCTGCTCTGGAGCCGTACCGTATTGGAGAATATTGAGCTGCCGCTGGAATTTGCCGGGGTGCCCAAGAAGGAAAGAGAAACCAAGGCAAAACAGATGTGTGAGCTTGTCGGATTGAGCGGACGTGAGGATGCGTATCCAAGTGAACTCTCCGGCGGCCAGAAACAGAGGGTCGGCATTGCCAGAGCATTGGCCAATGATCCGCAGATCCTGCTATCAGATGAGGCGACAAGTGCCCTGGATCCGGATACTACAGACCAGATCCTGGATCTATTGCGGGACATCAATCAGAAACTCGGCATTACGATTGTCATGATCACCCATCAGATGGAAGTGGTTCAGAAGATCTGCCACCGCATGGCGGTCATGAGTGATGGAAAGGTCGTGGAAGAAGGAACAGTGAAAGAGCTGTTCGAGCATCCGCAGAATGAAATTACCAAGAAGTTTGTTCAGAACATTGAAAGTGATCAGAGCATCGAAGAGATCGCCGATGATCTCAAGAAGAAGTATCCGGACGGTCTGCTGATCAGATGTTCGTTTACCGGAAACAATGCGGATCATCCGATCATTGCGGATGCCATCCGCAAGGTGAAATTCGATGTATCCATTGTGGCAGCCGATATAGCCAATTCCCAATCCGGTCCGATCGGCGTGACCTATCTGAACCTCACGCATGGTTCAGACAGTGAATACAACGTCTTTGTCACATTCCTGACAGAGAACAGCGTGAAAGTGGAGGAACTGTAAGATGATATCAACAACACTGAATCTCGACCAGCTTCTGCAGGCGGTATGGGAAACCGTATACATGACCTTCTTCTCACTGCTCTTCGCTGTCATACTCGGTCTTGTGATCGGCATTCTGCTGTATATCACAGAGACCGGCGGCCTGTTACAGAACCGGGTGATCAACCGGATCACAGATGTCATCGTCAATGTGCTGCGTGCCATTCCGTACATCATCCTGCTGATTATCCTGATTCCGGTAACCAAAGCTATTGTCGGCACGATGCTCGGTGCTTCCGCAGCTCTGCCTTCACTGATACTCGCCTCCGCGCCGTTTTTTGCAAGGCTTGTTCTGATTGCCCTGCAGGACGTGGATAAAGGAACCGTAGAAGCTTCCAAGTCAATGGGCGCTACCAACTGGCAGATTATATGGAAAGTGCTTCTGCCTGAAGCGATGCCGGCCATTGTTTCCGGCATTACGGTTACCGCTATTTCTCTGATCGGCTACACCGCTATGGCAGGTGCCATCGGTGCCGGCGGACTTGGCAATCTGGCTTACCTCTATGGCTTTGCCAGAAGAAACAACGCTGTACTGTATACCAGCACAGTCATCATCGTACTGATTGTATTTGCCATCCAGTGGATCGGCGATGCAGTTGTCAAACATATTGATAAGCGCTAATGAAAACGCAAGGGAGAAAGAAAATGAAAAAACTGACTAAAATTATTACTTCAGCTGTACTCACACTTGGCCTGACAGCCTGCGGCAGTTCCTCATCATCCGCAGCTTCCAGTGCATCCACCGCTTCTTCTGCCAGCGGTACAACCGGCGGCACTCTGAAGGTCATCGCAACCGCAAACCCGCATGCGGTTATCCTCGAACAGGCAAAGCCGATTCTCAAGGACAAGTACAACATCGATCTTGATATTGAAGTTACCGATGACTACTACATTCCGAATGAAGCTGTCTCCAACGGCGATGCGGATGCCAACTACTTCCAGCACGTTCCGTTCTTCGACAATGAAAAGGAAACAAACAACTATAAGATTGCCATTGCCGGCTATATCCACATTGAACCGTTCGGCATCTACTCCAAGAACATCAAGAGTGTAGATGACATCAAGGACGGCTCCACGATCATCATCTCCAACTCCGTCGCAGATAACGGCAGAATTCTGGCTCTGCTTGCCCAGGATAACCTTGTCAAGCTGCCGGACGATGCGGATGTACTCAAGATCACAATCCAGGATATCGACAATGATGAAAACAACCCGCACCACTTCGTCTTCCAGGAAGTCAAGCCTGAACTGCTCGCTACTTCTTATGAGAACAACCCTGATGCTTTAGTTGCCATCAACGGCAACTATGCCATCCAGGCTGGTCTGAAGCCGGGTTCTGATGCGCTGATCCTTGAAGATGCCAGCGAAGACAACCCTTACGTCAACATCGTTGCCTGCCAGGAAGGCCATGAAAATGATCCTAACATCAAGGCTCTGGTTGAAGTTCTGAAGTCTGATGAAATCACATCCTTTATCAAGAAGAACTGGTCTGACGGCTCCGTCATTCCGGTCACAGACTGATCCAATCCGTTTCCCTCACACCTTCCCGGTTGATCCGGGAGGGTGTTTTTATTGAGCTGACTGATAAATGAAAAGACGTTTTCATCCCCGGCAGGGTGAAAACGTCTTTCCGGTTTCAGTCCTCTGTTTTTTTACTGTCGTCTTCCGGTTCATCATAGAGGTGAACCAGAAGATCGGCACACAGGAGCATAGCCGCATTTTTTTCATCCAGTATTTCAAAGCGCGGGTCCTGCATTGCCGCCAGTTCATCGAGACAGTCTTCCATGGTATTGCCGTTCAGACACCAGGCCGGCATCTTCAGAAACAGATCAAAGAGCAGGCGGGAGAGACGGGTAATATCATTGCTGCGCATGTTGATGCCATGGCTTTCCATTGCGGTAATTGTATCGGATATGATGAATGCGATCGGCTTCTTCCCGACCTGTATATCAATATAGATTTCCAGCATGATGCGATCGAGCGCACTGAACTTTTCCATTTCCCGCGGCACTTCATCTTTGATTTCCTTCTGGGAACGCCTTCTGATCTCCTTCAGCATCTTGCCTGGATATGCCGGTGTAAACGTATCGCCGTCCATATCAGTAAAGGTTCCATCTGCGGCTTTCCTATCCCCAATCCAGTCATATAAGGCATTATACTGCCGCGGCATCTCATCACTTCCGTACTGCCAGAAGTCATCCGGAACATCCGGTTCAAAGGCATCACGCAGTTCATCAACTGTATAGAAATTCTCAAAATCTCCCTCTTTCATAAGCATTTTGTTAATCACCCGAAGCCTGTCCGGATTTCTTTCTTCTTCGGTATACAGTTCATTTTCCTCAAAGAAGTCATAGACAGTATCCTCGCTTTTCTTTTCTGCCGCAAAGGCAAGAATATCTTTCTTATGAATCTTTTCCCGGGCGATACCTTTTTCTTTCAGTATCAGGTAGATATCCCATAATTCATGCATGGTTATTTCTCCATACAGGTTGGCTGCAGCTGTAAAAAGAAGCTGCAGATATGTGTCATGATCGCTCATGGTAAAACTCCTTTCTGACCGTTTATATCT
>ONOV01000028.1 GCA_900319505.1 uncultured Erysipelotrichaceae bacterium | reverse complement strand
TGGAAGAAAAGATCCTCATTCATTTCCCGAAAAGGGGATTCGGATGGATGGGGCAGATCAAGGGAAAGCAGTTCTGTTTTTTCAAACAGATGATGTTCCTTGCGGTACATATGAAAAGGCTTATAGCAGTCCAGGGCATAGGTGATTTCCGAAGGAATGGCATCGGAATCGGCCGTGGTATCATCCGCTTCGGCACCGCTGTTGATATCAATGGAAAAGATACGGGCATGGCTGTCTGTTACGGCTGTGAAGAGCTTTCGCATTTCAGGCTTCAAAGAACCATGGAAACCGCACCCGTAGATGCAGTCAATAATGATATCGGCCTGATCGATGGCTTCATAGACATCCGCAGCTTCCAGTACCAGAGATGCATCAAGCATAGAAAAAGCATCAGCCGCTTCGATTGTCTTACTGGGACCATCCACGGCGCATACACATACATGCATGTCTCTGAGATGGCGGGCTATGACAAACCCATCCCCGCCGTTATTGCCTTTGCCGCAGAGAATCAGAATGGTTTCATGACCATCGCATTCCTTACGCACTGCTTCAGCCGCCTTTGTGCCGGCTTTTTCCATGAGCGCTCTGACACTGAGACCTGAGTCTGCTTCAATTTTCTTCATTCCGGTGCTGTCGATGATCATAAATAACTTCCTTCTGCTGTCAATCTTAGCACGGGAAGGGATGATTCCACTATGAATTTATCCACGTACCTTTGATTTTCATGCATGAAATCTGTAAAAAGATGCGATAAACAGTGGATTTATGCTATAATCCAATTGGCTATAGAAGGCAGAGGGAGGTATATATCATGCCAGCAAAGAAGACTACAGCTAAGAAAGTCACTGCGACTGCCGCCAAGACAGCAGTCAAGAAGCCTGCAGCCAAGAAGGAAGAGGTTAAAGCAGCAGAAGCTGCTGTGAAGCCTGTTGCTAAGAAGGCAGCAGCAAAGAATCCTGTCGCTAAGAAGGCACCGGCCAGGAAGCCGGCGGTCAAGAAGGCAGCTGCTAAACCGGAAGTGAAGAAGGAAGAAGCTCCGGCTGTCAACAAGAAGTCTGTCAAGGATTATGTTGATATTATCAACTGGAAGAAAGGCGAAGCCCATGGCATGGACTGGCTCTATATCGAAATCAGCGCTGATGCTCTGTTAACAGAGGTTGAAGCAGGTGTCGATAATCTTGAGACTGTCTGCAAGGCTATGCTTGATACAATGCTTGAAGGTGATACATTCATCTACGAGCCTAAGACAGAGGACAAGGTTGACCGTGCTCTGAAGGTCCGCTACTACTGCGATAACCTGAGCCCTGAGCGTAAGAAGTATTTCAACAACTGATTACTGCCCGATCTGCTTTAAATATATATTCTTTATTTATCTGTTGCGTACCTGCCTTCATGGCAGGTTTTTTGTTATGTCTGACAGGTATAATAGAATCAGTGAGGAATAGATTATGAAAATCATACATATCAGCGATCTCCACCTTGGTAAAAGTGTCAATGGATATAATCTTCTGAAAGAAGGTGACCAGCCATACTGGTGTGAACAGTTTCTGAAGCTGTGTGATGAGGAAAAGCCGGATGCAGTCATGATGGCAGGAGACATCTATGACCGCTCTGTTCCAGGCGGTGAAGCGGTATCTTTACTGGATCACTTTCTGAGTGAACTGGCGGACCGTCATATTGCGGTCATGATGATTGCAGGCAATCATGACTCGCCTGAGCGGATTGACTACAGCCATGCCTTTCTTGAAAGGCGCGGTGTCTATACCAGCGGTGTTCTGACAAGGAAGATGAAGCACATTACGCTTACGGATGCATACGGTCCGGTTACCTTCTGGCTGCTGCCGTATCTTTTCCCTCTTGCTGCCGCAGAGGTGCTGGGGGAAGAGAAGAGTTATAAGGATACGGAAGAAGCGATGCGTGCATATCTTGATGCCCAGGATATCGACTGGCATGCCCGTAATGTTCTGATTGCCCATCAGACGGTTACGGTTCAGGGAAAGGAAGGGGAAAGAGGCGGCTCGGAAACCATGACCGGGGGCATCGGCGGCATTGATGCCTCTCTTTTCAAAGACTTTGACTATACAGCTCTCGGCCATATCCATGCGGCCTATCCGGTCGGATCAGATACAATCCGCTACTGCGGATCCATCCTGTGCTATCACTTTGATGAAACAAAGCAGAAGAAAAAAGGCCCGCTGATCATTGAACTTGGCCCTAAGGGAAGTGCCCCTGTCATCCGCATGCGTACCATCTCTGCGCTGCATCCCATGCGTATTGTGGAAGGCACTTTTGCGGATATCACAAAGCAGGAAAGAACCAACGGGCTTATGCATGAATATGTATCCATCAATATCACCGACCAGCATATCAGCGATTACATTACCCGCACCATGCGCGATATCTTTGATGAAAAACAGTCACATATCATGGCGCTGACTTCTTCTTTTGAACAGCTGCACAGTGCAGAGCAGCTGGAAGAAAAGGCCGTGGATCTGCCCCTGGATGCTTTGTTTTCCGCCTTTTATACACAGCGCCATGACGGTACAGAACCGGATGAAGCGGAGCGTGATATCCTGCATTACGCCGCTTCCTTAATCATTGAAAGCAGTCCGGACGGCAGTGGGGATGAGAAACAGGCGGAACGCCTTTATCAGTATCTTGAAGAAAGGAAAGACATATGAGACCGACCATACTTGAAATGGAAGCTTTCGGCTCCTATCAGAACCATACCGTCCTTGACTTTACAAAGCTCAAATCCGATCTCTTTCTGATCACCGGCAGCACCGGGGCCGGCAAGACAACCATCTTTGATGCCATCATCTTTGCTTTGTACGGTACCTTTTCAGGATCGGAAAGAGAAGCCCGGGACATGCACAGCGATGCGGTATCGAAGAGTAAGGACATGCAGGTAAAGCTTTCCTTTATCCATCATGACAAAGAGTATACCGTCAGACGCTGGCTGCACTTTCCCAAAGTCAGAGGCCGGGAAGAGGCCTATGGGGATCCCAGGCCTGATGCTGAACTGAAACGGCCTGATGGCAGAGCCGTCAAAGGTGCCAAAGCTGTCAGTGAAGCCTGCAGTGAAATCATCGGGCTTGATGCGGTACAGTTCAAAGAGATCGCCATGCTGGCTCAGGGTGAATTCACCCGCTTTCTCACCGCGTCCCAGGAAGAAAAGGCCCAGATTCTTTCAACATTATTCGATGTCTCTCTTTACCGCCGTTATCAGGATCTGCTGACCAATACCTTCAATCATCTCAAAGCTGACCGACAGAAAGCAGAAGCACAGCTGCTGAGCCTGCACGATTCCCTGCAGCTGATGGATGATCTGAGTGAAGAGGAAAAAGCAGCTCTGCATCCTGATCAGCCGGAATACCTGAATACGCTTGAAGCACTGATCCAGCGGGAAAATACATTACAGAAGGAAGCTGAAAAGAAACAGGCTGAAACAAACCGTCTTTATGCGCTGAAGCTCAAGGAAGAGGGAAAAGCAGCCGGGGACAATAAACTGCTGGAACAGCGTGAGATGGAAGAAAAGCGTTATGCTTCACTGATAGCTGAAAAACAGACCATGGAAGCACAGCAGAAAGAACTGCTTGAAGCAGAAAATGCGATCCACAATGTACTGCCATATGAAAACGCAAGAAAACAGAAAGAAGAGGCGCTGAGCGCTAATCAGAAGGAAATACAGAAGCTTGTTTTACAGCTGCAGAAGGCATCAGAGAAGCTGGCTGAAGCACAGAAAAACAGTCAGGATGATCCTTCGATCAAAGAGAAGATCATTGAACTGAAACATGAAATCGCCGTGCTGAAAGACTCTCTTTCTTCCTATCAGGCCCTGCAGCAGATGGACAGTAAGATTGAAGGACTGAATAAAACAGCATCAGCCCAGAAGAAACAGGCTGCTCAGCTGAAACAGAAACAGGAAAAGACCGAACAGACGCTGAATGAAGTGAAGAAAGAGATTGATGCACACCAAAACGCAGCGGAACATCTGCTGCAGGCAGAAACACAGAAGAAGGATGCCGCAAAGCAGGCTGAAGCACTGAAAGAGATCATGGCGGCGGTACAGTCCAATGCCAGGACAGCTGCGGCACTGCAGGAGAAACAGAAGACGCATGAAGCGGACGCAAAGGCTGCCGGTGCAGCTGTCTCTTCCTATAACAGCATGTACCAGCAGTTCATTGCCGCACAGGCCGGTTTTCTGGGAGCGAAGCTGGAAGAGACATTAGCTGAAGAAGGACATGCGGTATGTCCTGTCTGCCATACTGCTTTTACAAAAGATGATGTGCATGACTTTGCCCGTCCTGCCGATACAGCGTCAGACCGCTCTTCTGTTGATGCGATGAAGCAGAAGATGGATGAAGCGGTACAGAAGGAGCGGGAAAGTGCAGAAAGTGCCGAAGCCCTGCGCATTCGTCTTGAAGAAAATGAGAAGGCGGCGGTCAGAGACATGCAGGGGTATCATACCTGTGAAAGCTATGATGCATTGAAAGATACCGTTCTGCCTGCTTTCAAGAAGGAGACAGAAACAAGACAAAAAGAATCTGCCGAAAATTATCAGAATGCTTTCAAAGAAAAAGAAATGTATGAAGCAGACTGCAGAAAGCGTGATGCACTGGAAGCACAGCAGGAAAAGCAGCGTCATGAAAGTGAAGCTGTACAGAATGCAATGCATGAAACGGAAACAGAGCTTGCCGCATTGACGTCAAAGCGGCAGACGCTGGCCCATACGTTATCATATGAAGATGAGAAGAAAGTAAGATCTGTCATCCTTCAGAAAACAGCACTGGCAGAGCAGAGCGAAAAGCTGATCGAAGCCCATGAAAAGGCATTACAGAAGTGTCTTGATGCCGTGCACCAGACAGATGGCAGTCTTGCGGCCCGCAGGAAAGATGAACCGGTACTGGAACAGCAGAAAGAAGACAGTGAAAAAGCTTTAAAGAAAGCATTACAGGAAAATCATTTTACTTCACTGGCAGATGCGGCCGGGTGGTTTGATCATACGGAAAGCTGGCTGAAGAAAGAACGGCAGAAACAGACAGACTATTTGACGGCATTGGAAACAAGTCATAACAGTCTTAAACGGCTGCAGAAGGATACGGCAGGCCTTGTGCGGAAAGATCTGAATGCCATGAAGAAAGAATGCGATGCATTGAAGAAAGAGATGGAAGAAAGAAGTGAAGCCATCCGGGTGATGCAGAACCGTATTGATAATCATGTCTCTGTACATGATCAAGCGGAACAGATACTGAAAAAGCTGCATGATACGCAGGCTGTATACCTGAGAATGGAAAAGCTGGCCGGGCTTGCGGAAGGAACCAGCGGCAGCGGCGGCAGGCTCAGTTTTGAGCGGTATGTGCTTGGCTGGGTATTCAGGGAAGTACTGGCCAGGGCCAACCGGCGCCTGGCGACGATGTCCGCAGGCAGATATGAGATGCGCCATAAGATCGATGCCGACCGCAGCAATGCCCAGGCAGGTTTCAATATTGTTCTATTGGATCATTATTCCGGCTGTGAAAGGGCTGCTTCCACGATTTCCGGGGGAGAGAGCTTTGAAGTGTCTCTGTCACTGGCATTAGGCCTTTCCGATGCCGTACAGGCTCATGCCGGGGCGAACCGGCTGGATACGCTGTTTGTAGATGAGGGATTCGGTACGCTTGATGATGACCGGCTGGATCACGCCATTGAAACGCTGCAGAGTCTGACCGAAGGCAGAAGGCTTGTCGGAGTGATTTCACATGTAGACAAGCTGAAGGAAACGATTGCGGTTCAGGTACAGGTTACATCTGATCAGGAACATGGCAGCAGAATCCAGGTGGTACAGCCATGAGGAAACAGGTATACTGCGCTGCGGCGGTGATCGTGAAGGATCATATGGTGCTGGCCTGTGAGAGGGGCTATGGACCGTATAAGGACGGCTGGGAGTTTCCCGGAGGAAAGATTGAACCGGGTGAAAGCGGAAAAGAAGCTGTGGCAAGAGAGCTGAAGGAAGAAATGCATTATGATATTCAGCCGCTGCGGCTGCTGGATACGATTGCATGTGCGTATGAGGATTTTGATCTGACGATGGAATGCTGGCTGTGTGTGCCGGTACAGGAAAGGTATGAACTGCTGGAACATGAAGATGCCAGATGGCTGAAGATCGAAGAGATGGACAGCGTGAACTGGCTGAAAGCAGATCGGATTCTGGCTGAAAGTATCAGAAAGGGAAGGGTGAGGCTGGAAAAAGAAAATTCTGATTGACTTGATGAAGAGAAGGCATTAAGCTATGAATCGTTATTCATGAGGGAGTAGCGGGCTCATATTGATGAGTGACAAGTCAACATACTGGCGGCAGGCCTGGCTTGTATTAAATGGTGAGACTCATGTATGGCAGATGTTTTGAGAACACCGCTGTACATGATGTGAGAAAACGAAAGTACTGCGGTGCGATATGTACCGCAGTTTTTTATTATCATGGAGAGAAAAAGATGAATCTGTTACTGTTTGTATTCAACAGCATCATGCTGGGAGTGGGCCTGGCAATGGATGCGTTCTGTGTCTCAATGACCAATGGCCTGCATGAACCGCATATGTCACATAAAAGGATGCTGGGCATTGCCGGTACCTATGCCGGCTTTCAGTTTCTGATGCCGCTGATCGGCTGGATCTGTGTTTCTACGATTGCCTCATATTTCAAAGCGTTCAGCAGGATGATTCCCTGGATTGCCCTGGGCTTACTGTGCTATATCGGCGGCAAAATGCTGTATGACGGTATTGCTGAAAAAGAGACAGATGAAGAAAACGGAAGGCTGACTATCAGGGAACTGATGATACAGGGCATTGCGACTTCCATTGATGCTTTATCAGTCGGTTTTACCATTGCCTCCTACTCCCTGCCGGGCGCCTTATGTGCTTCCTTGATTATCGGTCTTGTAACGCTGGTGATCTGTCTTGCCGGTATTGTTCTTGGCAGAAAGTTCGGTCTGATGCTGGCTGACAGAGCGAATATTCTGGGCGGTCTGATTCTGATCGGCATCGGGATTGAAATCTTTCTGACGGGTATATTCTGAAGTGAGAAGGGAATCGAGCGGTTCTCTTCTTTTTTCTTCATGGTAAAATAGGCACCAAAAGAAAGGACATGCGTCATATGAGTTATTTTGGCTGTTTTTTCCTGGATCGGGA
>ONOV01000034.1 GCA_900319505.1 uncultured Erysipelotrichaceae bacterium | reverse complement strand
CTGAAGATGACGAAAGCGTCTGCAGAAGTTCTGAAGCAGACATGCGGCGTTTGTCGTGATGCCGTTGCTTACATCATCGACTTTCTTCCTCCACATTGGGATACTGTAAAGGCAAAAGACTATGCGAACGAAAAAACGATCTTTGTTGAGACTCTGATTCACTCAACGAAAGATCGTCAGGCTTTATATAATTTTGATCAGAAGTTCTGCAAACTGCCGTTATACAAGCGTGAATGTTATGACGCTGTGGGCTGCATGTGATCTGTCATCATTTTCCAGATGAACCCTGACATCTCTCTGGCGATTGCAGTACGCGCTTTGTCTGCAGCCAGCTTATTGTGCATTGCCAGATGATAGTATCTCTTGCGCATTCTCTCGTTTGCTTTGTCCGCATATGCGATTACATCCGTGGAATTGCCTTCCTGCCATTGATTCATTTTTTCATATTATTTCTCCGTCCGCGTTTTTCTGACGCCAGGCGCCATACTATATAATCGCTTTCATTCAGACAAAGACATATGTCCCGTATTTTATAATTTGCCTGAAACTGTTTTCTTCGAGCTTCTTTCATATATAATAAATGCACTATGAAAAACAGCATCGTACTGACCATACAGAAAACCGGCATCAACGGAGAAGGCATCGCCTATCTGAAACATAAGCCTGTCTTCATTCCCCATGCCCTTGTAGATGAAACCGTTTCTGTCACCCTCTGTGAAGAAAACGATACCTATGCCCGCGCAAAGGTAAACAGCATCCTGAAACCTTCCCCGATGCGCATCACCCCTTCCTGTTCACGCTGTGAAGGGTGTGCATTGAATTTTGTCAAAGAAGAACAGCAGCTAGCCATCAAGAAAGACATTCTCTCTGAAACGCTGTACAAGTATGCCCGCATACCTTCTGATCTTGTCCGCAGCGTGCATACGGATCACATCCATAAAGGCATCCGCAGCCAATGCAAGCTGCCGGTTGGCGAAGTCGATGGAAAGCTTGTCAGCGGTCTTTATGAAACCGGCACCAACCGTTTTATTCCGATTGAGGACTGTCCCATGCATACACCGGATGTGGAAAGAATCCGCAAAGAAGTACTGCGCTTATGCACAGGTGTACTCAAAGCCTATGATCCTAAGCGCGGCCATGGCCTGCGGTATCTCATTATCCGCAGTCTGAATGGACAGGGCCAGTGTACGCTGGTGACCGGAAGGGATGAAATACCTGCTCCCCTTGTCTATTCACTTTCTCATATTGCCGGCCTTACCGGTTTGTTCCAATCCATCAATACGGAAAAGAAAGGCACTTCGCTTTTCGGCTCCAGCATCAGAAAACTGGCCGGCGCCGACTGGATTGAAACAGATCTGAACGGTCTGAAACTGCGTCTTTCCCCGCGCTCCTTTTTCCAGCTCAACGTCCCGATGGCTGCGGAACTCTACCGCACAGCCACAGGCAAGATTGATCCCTGTGATGTGCTGGTGGAAGCATACTGCGGCATCGGTGCCATGTCCCTGCTGGCCCATGATAAAGCCAATACTGTCATCGGGATAGAATCCGTACCGGAGGCCATTGAAAACGCTGACGCCAATGCCAGAACCAGCGGCATTGAAAACTGCCACTTCTTCACGGCGGATGCGGCAGAAGGACTGCAGAATGTTCTTGCGAGAATGCCGGTGGATACACTTCTGGCCGACCCGCCTCGAGCCGGCATGGATCAGGCAATGATTCAGACAATCCTGTCTTCTTCCATTACCAAGATCATCTATGTTTCCTGCAACCCGGCCACTCTTGCAAAAAACCTCCATGCCCTTGCCGGCAGCTACCATCCGGTTACCATCATTCCCTTTGATCTGTTCCCGGATACACCGCACGTGGAAAGCATTACTGTACTGGTGCGCAACGGCATGCATGACTCAAAGAAAAAGAAATACAGAAAGAAGAAAAAGAATGCAGTATCACTACAGCAGAGAAAACAGAACGCTTCAGATTGAAACCGGCAGCGCCCTCAGGGGAAGACCGCTTTCCTATTTCTTCAATCTTTACCGCATCTCCCGCAGAGAAAGATATCTGCTCGTTCAGAACCGTCAGATTGAAATCAACGGCATGCCGGTGAAGTCCGCTGAAACATTGATGCATGAAAATGATGTGCTGGTCATTCACTTTCCCGCTTATGAGACTGACTGGAAGCCAAATGAAAAACAGGCACAGGTGCTGTTTGAAAATGACTTTGTCATGATTGTTCATAAAGAGCCGGGAATCATCATACACAGTGAGAAGGAGGATGCGGACTGTCTTAACGGCATGGTGGCAGCCTATCTCAATGCCCATGGAGAATCTCTTCCAGTGCGTCCCATTCATCGGCTTGATGCGGATACGGCCGGGGTTCTGCTCTATGTGAAAATGCCTTTCTTTCAGCCCTGGTTTGATGCCCAGCTGGAAGAAAGAAAGATCACCCGCCATTATCTTGCCATCACTTCCGCCAGAGCTCTGAAACCGGGCACTTCATTTGACATGAATGATCCGATCGGCCGCGACCGCCATCATGCCGGTGTCTATCGTGTCTCACCTGGCGGCAGAAACGCTTTGACCCATGCCAGTGTCAAAGCTGTCCGCAATGGCATCAGCCTCATCAGCTGCACCCTTGATACCGGCCGGACCCATCAGATCCGGGTCCATCTTTCCGCCCACGGCATGCCCATTGTAAATGATCCTCTGTACGGCCATCCGGATCATCATTTCACCCATATGGGCCTGTGGGCTGATGCCATCACCTTCCATGATCCGCTGTCACATAAAAAACATACCATCAGTGATATTCATAATCCTGATTACGATTACTTCAATGACTGCATGTGAAAACGGACAGCTGTGCGCTGTCCGTTTTCATTTATCTCTTTT